>NZ_JBICLH010000083.1:0-76499 GCF_043105125.1 Acinetobacter sp. TYF_19 | reverse complement strand
CAAAAAAGGCATTATCACTTAATTTTATGAATAAATGATGTCAAAAAAAGCCCATCGTTTGATGAGCTTAATTTAGTCATGGTCAAAAACTGCGTAATACGACCAGTATAGTGAAACTATACCTTGGTCATCAGAATAATGATAGCCCTATGCTCGCATTTCTTTGTAAGTATTTTTCTTGTACTTTTTAATTGCATTCGATGCTTCATCAATTGCAGATTCAAGCGCCAAACTCATTAAATCTTCATACGGCTTCCACGTTATGCGCTTTTCGCTCGAAATAAACGAGAAATCGAGGTGGCGTGATGGAAAATAATAAATTGTGGTGCATAGGAATCTGTCCTGAAGATGATAGTACTCATGAGCAATCACCTGCTGCATCAAAAGAAATTGCTGAACGTGCTTTGGCTCGCTACAGAGCAATGACTAAAGCTGAAGGTAATGAGTTCATGATTGAGTCATTTGATGAGTATTTTCAGGTTCAAGAGTGGGAAGGTACAACCGAAGAACACCAGAAACAAATGTTTTATACAGAAGACTGGTTTAAAGAACCGATGTACCAGTGCAAAAACATGCAGCAGGCTGAACAAGCTTTTAAGTACGGTGAAATCGTGCACTGCTACAAAGATGGTGTTGAGTTAATTACTTCTGATTTTGATGAAGCTAAGCGCTTCTATGAGGTGGCGTGATGGATATTTCAGAAAAACAAGCTGTATGGCGTGAACAAAAACCTTTATTTGAAGCTGAGTTCATTCACTCTCACCTTCTACCGTTTTTCAACTTTAATGAAAATACGGGTGATTATGAAATCAAAAGTGAGTGTGTAAACAACACTGATGATGAGGATCGAAAAGTTGCTTACGAAGCTTTAAATACTGGGTGGGTTATGTGGTTACGTGCAAAACGTGATGCCAAAGCCCAAGCGGTGCCGGAAGGTTTTGTTTTGGTTGATAAGCATCAACTTGCTCAACTTATGGCAAATATGGACAGTTTTGGTAAAAAAGCACTTGGTGACGATTATGTGAGTTTTGCAGATATTGCAGAAGTATTGGATGAAGCACAGGAGCAAAGTCATGAATGCCAAAATCCTTGATCCCTGCTGCGGCTCTCGCATGATGCATTTTGATCGTACAAATCCAAATGTCGTATTCGGAGATATTCGTACAGAAAAGCACATTTTATGTGATGGGCGCTCTCTTGAGGTGTCGCCTGATATTGAAATGGATTTTCGTGCAATGCCATTCAAAGATGGTCAATTCAATTTAGTTGTATTTGATCCGCCACATTTGATCAAGGCAGGAAAAGAAAGCTGGCTTGCTTTGAAGTATGGAAAATTGAAAGAAAACTGGCGGGCAGATATTCAAAAAGGATTTGAGGAATGTTTCCGTGTGTTGGCCAACGGCGGTGTTCTGATTTTTAAGTGGAATGAAACACAAATTAAAGTCAGTGAAATTTTAGCTTTGACTGATCAAAAGCCTGTCTTCGGACACATCAGTGGGAAGCGAGCAAACACTCACTGGATTACTTTTATGAAATTGGAGCCGACTCATATGACTAACCTCCAACTCATCGCCCAAGACCTTGCCGAAGAATTTGCACCACTCGTCATAGGGCAGTCAGGCACAACCAAAACATTCACGGCGGAGCAAGCTTCTGCCCTTTATCACATCCTTGTAAGTTTTGGATGGCTTTGTTGCACAAAGATTTCATAACTATATGATTTTAAAAGTTTTGATTATTTTTTGATCCAAAATTAAATTTATTTAAATCAGATGCTTACATATTTATGCAACAAAGCCGTTTTGGATATAAGGATGAATGCAAGGGCTTGGATACCAAATTACCGTTTGAGTTAATTGATATTAAGAAGGAGGCATTATGAATAAGTTTGAAGGAATGACTATTAAAGAGGCACTTTGTTCACGCCCAGTACTAAAAACCCCCGACTTAGAGGAAATTTTTGGCAGGTCGTCACGAACTCTAAACCGTTGGCAGAATGGTGAGCTTTATGAAAACCCAATGCCTAAACCCTTTTCTGAATGCAGAGGCGCAGGAAATAACTATGATTCAGGCAAACTTTTGGGTTGGTATGAATCGTGGCCACTACAAAAAAAAGCGCTAGTTATCTAGCGCTTCATTCTTCCAAATTGATTCCAGTCTATCCACCCACTTCTCGTAGGCTTCTTTCTGCTCTGATAAATAATCATGCTTATCGTATGTACCCCATATCTTTGGAAGTGCATGCCCCAACATGATCTCACATACGTGAGGCTGTGCAATCGTTGACATATTGGTACGCATAGTTCTACGAAGATCGTGTACAGACCAGTGCTCCAGATCAACACCTTTATGCCTCTTAAGCCATTGGAAAATGTTGTTTGGCATTGTGAGATGGGATGTCTCACCTAGCGGCCTTGTAGTCCCATCAATTGTAAACAAGTACTCAGAACCTTGGCTGAATTCCATTGCTTCAAGCAAGTAGGGTTTAATATTTTCCGTAATTGGTCTTAAAATCGGCTTTTTACTTTTCTTCCCTGTTTTGTGATTTTCAGAAGGAACAGTCCATATCATCTCTTTTAAATCAAAATGAGATTTTTTAGCAAGCTTAAGCTCACCCACACGACAGCCGTAGATAATCAAGAGTGTGAGAAACAGCTTATTTTTATAAGTCATCTTGGTTCGCTTTAGGGCATACCAAGTTAAATAGATTTCCTTGTCACTCAGCGCTCGTTCTTTTACGCCTTTTTCAATACGCAGGTCATGCTTGGCTGAAACATTCATTAGATGATTGACTGAGATTAAACCGCGCTTCTGCCCCCACTTGAGGCACTGGTTTGCGTTAATCAAAAGACGGGCAGAAATGGAAGGCGATTTCTTTGCTACATCCTCCAGTAATGACAGCCACTGATATGCGCTTACATCATCACTATTCTGTTTGCCAATATTTGGAAGCACGTATATCTCAAAAGAGCGCTTTATCTCATTATGACTAGATTTATTGGGTACACAGAATTTCTCATACCATTCATAAAACAAAGTCTCTAGTGTGTATGCATCTCTAATGCTCACCTTCTCTTTCAATCTTACCTGTTTGGGATCAAGCCCTTTTTCAAGTTCTGCTCTAAGACGATCTGATTCTACGCGCGCATTTTTCAATGTTAAATTTGGATATGAGCCAAGATCTAGTCGATGCTGCTTGCCGTTATACCTGTAGCGTAGTTGAAAGACGATTTTACCTTTTGGAGTAATACGAACGCTCATAGCATCGCGATCGGCAAACTCTTCTATTTTTTCTCTGTCTTTACCAAGTTGAGCTTTTAGCCAAGCCTCTGAAATCGCCATATATCACCATGTACACACTAGATCCGTCAAACTTGTGCCATATTGCTAAATATGTACACGGTTGTGTACATATTTAGGTTGGCTCATAGTTTCCATTAGTGTTTCATTGTGTCTTATAGTGACGCATAAAAAAAGCCTAATTAAAGGCTTTTATTGTGTTTCATGGCTTAATGCGTCTAGTTGTGTCTTATAGCTTCTTAATGTCAGTCATAAATGTGAGCAATAATACTGAAATTACGGATATTTTTAATATCAACAGATTTTTTAGCTTGCGCCATGGGCTACCTTGAACAAAATGAAGCGTTATGCAGACAAATTTCGATGCACAACAAAAGCCGAATAGAAATTGCGAAGGATTATAACAGATGGTTTTTTTAAAGTATCCATATTAATACGCTTCCTTTTCACAACTCTGACGCTTTTTTACATGTTTTCGCTTTTCACTGGGCTTTTTGAATAATCCATTGAAAAATCTAAGGCATTCACATCTTTTGCAAGCGGTTGGTAAGCTTGGGTAAAACTAGGTGACATACGTTTCGCGCGTCCTGTTTCAATCTCTACGCAAGCCCACTTGGTTTGAGCAACAAATAAAATGCTATTGTCTTTGGGTCTATAAAACACATATTGGCGCGATGAATATAATGCGTTTATATCGTCAAACCATGTGCGTAAGAGTATTTCATCCTCTTTAAACGCAGCTTTTCGGTACTGTACATGATGCTCAACCGCAACCATGGCATGTTTTAACTCGATATATTCTTTTAAGCCTAAACCCAGTGCATCAATATGTGCTGTTGCAACATCCTGCATCCAATGCATATAAACCACGTTATTCACATGGCCTAACTGGTCGATATGTTCTGCTTGTACCTGAAGTCTTAAGTCAAAAATACTACTCATAAACACTCTATTTAATCTAAATATCCTTATGAAGATGGCAGTGTACGCAAATAACAGACATCATCAAATTGCAAAAAATAAAAAACCACTCCGAAGAGTGGTTTTTTTTCGCTTATTGGATGCGCATCCCTAAAATGGCTGGTGTGCCTTGTCGGATGATTCCAACGCGGGCAACCTGACCTTTTTTCAATTCAGATGCCGCTTGGACAAAATCATTGGTGTCTTTTACGACTTTATTATTAATGTGAGTGACCACATCACCAGCCGCCATACCTGACTGTGCTGCTGCACCGCCACGTTTCACTTCTTGAATTAATACACCACCTTTCACATTGAGCTGTGATAATTCAGCAGGTGCTAAATTTCGGATAGCAATGCCTAAAACAGGCCCTTTACTTTGTGTAACTACATCTGATTTTGCTGGTGTATCATCTGGTGCAGTAGTTAATGTTGCCGATATATTACGCTTTTTATCATCACGCAGTACTTCAAGCTGTACCGTTTGATTTGGCATAGTACGATTTAAATAGTTCAATAACTCAGAGGTACGTGAAATCGGCGTTCCATTGAATTTTAAAATAATATCGCCTGCTTTTAGTCCCGCTTTCTGCGCAGGTGAATTCGGCTGAACATTGGTAATCAATGAACCTTCAGGTTTTGGCAAATTATAAGACTCTGCCAAATTACGGTCTAAATCTTGTAGATTAAAGCCTAAATAAGAACGGGTCACTTTGCCGGTTTTCTTAAGTTGGTCAGCAATATCCATTGCGACATCAATTGGAATTGAGAAAGACAGCCCCATATAACCGCCCGTACCACTGAAGATACGCGAGTTCACCCCAACCACTTCACCCTGTTGGTTGAATAACGGACCGCCTGAGTTTCCTGGGTTGAGAGCCACATCGGTTTGAATGAAGGGTACCGATGTCTCCCCCATCATATTGCGCATTTTCGCACTCACGATTCCTGCCGAAGCCGAGTAATCAAAACCAAACGGTGAACCGATCGCAAGCACAGGTTCACCTACACGCAATTGATCAACATTGCCAGCACGGAGTGATGGAAAATTCGTACCATTCACCTTAAGCAAGGCCACATCAGTTCGTTCATCACTACCTACTACAGTCGCATCCAGTTCACGACGGTCATTAAACATAATCGTGACTTTCGATGCATCTTCTACGACGTGGTGGTTTGTCAGTAAATACCCATCTTTACTAATAAAAAATGCGCTGCCATAAGCCGTTTTTTCTTGCGGCGCTTGCTGCTGCGGAATAATGACTTGATTACCAAAAAAACGCTTCAAAATCTCAGGTATTTGCTGCTGCAGTAACTCTTCTTGAGTCATCTTTTTAACCACATTTACACTCACTACAGCAGGGCTGACTTGCTCAACCAAGTTTGAGAAATCAACAGGTGCTGCTTGTGTTTGCACCGCAGCCATTGTGCATGCAACAGCAAAAAAACCAGTTTGTATCGCGCGACTTTTCATATCAAGTATTGACCTATATGTTTGTTATCAATTTATGTATTAGCGTTTTTAGCATAATCTTTGTCTATCTTGGGTAATAATATGTTCTATTATGTTTGTATAAACAAGAGCTTAAAATTTGCTTAAAAAATACGTTCTTTATTTATATTTCCCATCAATTGTAGAGATTTTACCCTTGCCTTTTCGTGAAAAAAGCGCTGTCATTAGCGAACTTTTTCCAAATTAGCTGATGGACATGTCTAATTTAAACACAACACATCATTTTGATGTGATTATTGTGGGAAGTGGCGGTGCAGGCCTGAGCTTAGCCTTATCGTTGCCTCAACATTTCAATATTGCTGTTCTTGCAAAATCAAACCTGACCGATGCAAGTACCTTCTATGCACAAGGTGGCGTTGCCGCTGTTTTAGATGAAACGGATTCCATCGAACAGCACATTGATGACACCATGATTGCGGGCGCTCACTTGTGTGAGACCGAGGCCGTAAAGCAAACCGTTGAAGGCGGTAAACCTTCTGTTGATTTTCTACTGAAACACGGCGTGCAGTTTACCCTTGATGATCAAGAGCAATTGCATTTAACGCGTGAAGGTGGACATTCTCAACGCCGTATTATTCATGCCGCAGATGCTACAGGTCGTGCCATTTCCACCACTTTAGTTGAACGTGCGATTGAAAAAGACAACATCACCATTTTTGAAAATTACATCGCTATCGATTTAATTACCTCTCAAAAACTGGGCTTGGAAGAACAAAATCGTGCCTTAGGCCTGTATGCACTCGATGAAAAGACTGAAAAAGTACATACCTTTTTAGCCCCTTTCACCGCGCTGGCGTGTGGCGGTGCCATGAAAGCCTATCTGTATACCTCGAACCCAGACATTGCAACGGGCGATGGTATTGCCATGGCATTTCGTGCAGGTTGCCGCGTGGCCAATATGGAATTTAACCAATTCCACCCAACCTGTTTATACCACCCGCAAGCACGCTCTTTCCTCATTACTGAAGCAATGCGTGGTGAAGGTGCTTATTTACGTTTACCCGATGGCGAACGCTTTATGTTGCGCTTTGATGAACGTGCAGAACTTGCTCCACGTGACATTGTGGCGCGAGCGATTGACTATGAAATTAAACGTTTAGGTATTCGTCACGTTTGGCTCGACATTAGCCATAAGCCCGAAAGTTTCATTAAAGAACATTTCCCAACCCTGTACGCACGCTTACTTGAACTCGGCATCGACATTACCAAGGAAATGATTCCTGTTGTTCCTGCTGCGCACTATACCTGTGGCGGTGTGGTGGTTGATGAACATAGTCAAACTGACATTGCAGGTCTCTATGCGATTGGGGAAACCTCGTACACAGGTTTGCATGGCGCCAACCGTATGGCCAGTAACTCACTATTAGAATGTTTTGTGTATGGCATGAGTGCAGCAGAACACATCGAAAAAAGTTTTGATTCAAATTACCAATCCCCAACTGCTCCGTCTTGGGATGACTCACAAGTGACGAATCCTGATGAAGATGTGGTGATTTTGCAAAACTGGGATGAACTCCGTCAAACCATGTGGAACTACGTCGGTATTGTACGTACCACGAAACGTCTTGAACGTGCGCTACACCGCATTGAAATGTTGAAGCGAGAAATTACCGAGTATTACCAAGATTACCAAGTCAGCAAAAATCTGATTGAACTGCGTAATTTGGTTTTAGTCTCTGAAATGATTGTGCGTTGTGCTATGGAGCGTAAAGAATCTCGCGGTCTACACTACACTTTAGATTACCCTGAACTGTCGAATGAACTGCGTAAAACCGTACTCACCCCTCTAAATTTTAAAGTTGAAACCCCTTTAGTGAATAACTAATTTAAAAAAAGCCTGATTCGTCAGGCTTTTTTTATTCAATCACTATTTTAGGATTTAGGTGGAATAGAATAAGTTCCCACCACATGTGCAATGGGTTCATCCTTACCCTCTGAATACAACCACACTTCCCCAACCACCAATGCTTTGCCAACTTTCATTAACTTACATTCACCGCGGATATTTTTTGAAGCTGCAGGTTTACTTAGAAAGTTGATCGATAAACTGGTGGTCACGGTTAAACCGACCAGCCCAATTTCTCCTAAAATGGCGATATACAATGCATAGTCTGCAAGAGTCATCATGGTTGGGCCTGATACAGTTCCACCCGGTCGCAAATCGCGCTCATCTACCTGATATACAACTGTTGCTGCGCGCTCAGTGACAGACTCGATACGACATTTTTCTAAACTTTGCGGAAATTCCTTTTCTAAAAAAGCCACAATCTCAGTTAAATTACTTTTCATTTTCCCTTCAACATACAGTCCTTTGTCACTGACTATAAAAGAAAAATGTATTTCACTACAGTCTGAAATAAGATTTCAGGCTTATTTTTAGTTTAAATATTGCAATGCTTGTGTAAAAACCTGCTCTGGTGACTGTGTTGCATCCAAGCGTTTGACCCGCTCAGGATACTGCTCCCATAAATGCTGATAACCTACTCTGACTTTTTCAAAGAAAGTGACTTTTTCTTGTTCAAAACGATCTAAAGCCCCCCGTTCACGCGCACGAGACATGCCTGTCTCAATCGGGGCATCGAGCCAAAATGTGATATTTGGCATATGGCTGACAAAGTTCTCATTCAGCAGTTGCAGCTTCGACTGGCTTAAACCACGTCCTGCACATTGGTAAGCAAAGCTGGCATCGGTAAAACGGTCACACAATACGGTTTTATATTCCGTTAAAGCAGGCATGATCACTTGTTGTAAGTGCTGTGCACGAGCCGCGTACATCAGCAGCAGTTCAGTATCATTCGACATCGACTCTTCATGATTGACTGACAATAATAGTGAGCGAATTTGCTCAGCCATCGGTGTACCACCTGGCTCACGCGTTAAAACAACCTGCTGACCTTGTTGTTCTAGATGCTCATAAATTTTGCGAATCAGTGTGGTTTTACCGACACCTTCTGTGCCCTCAAAACTAATAAACATCTATTCATCCTTCTTGGTTTTTAAAACGCTGAGATATTCTTTTACAGCTTGGTTGTGCTGCTCTAAAGTCTCACTAAATGTGTGCCCACCATTGCCCGTTGCAACAAAGTAGATGTTTTTGCTGTTGTCTGGATGCATGGTAGCTTCAATGGCTTTTTTACTTGGTAAAGCAATTGGCGTAGGAGGTAAACCATTGATGGTATAAGTATTATAGGCTGTTGGAGTACGCAAGTCTTGGCGGGTAATATTGCCTGTATATTTATCGCCCATGCCATAAATCACCGTTGGGTCCGTTTGCAAACGCATGCCGAGTTGAAGACGACGCGCAAACACACCTGAAACTTGCTCCAGTTCGCGGTCAACATTGGTTTCTTTTTCAATGATAGAGGCCATGATCAAGGCTTCGTATTTATCTTTATACGGCAAATTTGCCGCACGGTTTGCCCAAGCTTCATCTAAAGCTTTCATTTGGCGTTTGTATAAATCCATTAAGATTTTTTTGTCTGACTCCCCTTTGGCGAAGAAGTAAGTATCGGGGGCAAAAAGCCCTTCAGCATGCGTATAAGGAATATCTAAGGCTTTTAAAAGCTGATCCATGGGTAAATTGGAAACTTCCTTTTTAACCAACGCATCCTTTTTCAACGCCTCGATCAACTGTTTAAAGGTCGTCCCCTCAATCACCAATATACGATTCATCTCGGCATTATCGACATTGGAAATCATATCCAAAACTTGGCGAATACTCATACCTTCACGCACTTCATAAACACCGGCTTTCAAGGTGTCATGAATAAATATTTTTTGGTAAAGCTTTAAAATAATAGGAAAACTAGCCATGTCTTCTTTGGCTAAGCGGTCAATAAAACCAGAATAGGTATCGCCAGAGTTAATTGCCAATAACTGCTTTTTACCTTCGACAGGATAGGATTTAAATAAACTCGACCACAGTACAATCATCAATAAAACAATGATGCTCACAGCAATCAATAACAACCCTTTCATTTTTCGTTGGGGTGGTTGCGTTTTCTTTTTCGATTTGGTTTTGGCTGCGGACATACTACTGCATCTGATTAAGTTGAAGACGATGGAACAAATCTATACACGGCTGAACATCTAAATGCTGATGATTCAAACTTTTGGCTATTTTCATAGGACTCAAGGCATTGCAAAAAAATAAGCTTTGAAAGCGTGGAATTTCTTCCATATCAATCATTCTCAGCTCACAGCTCATCCCTTGTTGTTGCATCCGTGCCAATATTTCGGCACGCATGACACCATGCACGCCATTATAACGAAGTTCGGGACTAATCCATCGATCATTTAGCAGAATGAAACAATTACTGCTCACACCTTCAACGACAGAACCTTGCACATCTGTGACCAAAGCTTCCAACCAGCCGTGTTGTTCTGCTTCATGTTTGAGTAAAACTTGTTCTAAACGGTTTAGGCTTTTCACACCCACCATTTGCGGCATGCTTAACCCCATCGCATGTTGCAGTACCCCTGAATCAATTTCGCTGTATGTCAAAGCCTCTGATGCTTTCGGATAGAAAAACACCCAAACGTCAGCAGGATGTGTGGGGAAACTATAACCGCGCTGCCCTTCACCCCGACTAATAATAATTTTCAGTGTTCCGTTTAAGTGTGCATAGGTTTGTTTTAATTGCACGATGCTGTGCTGAATAAAGGCTAAATCTGCTGACAACAACAGTCTTTCACAGGCCAATTTCAAGCGTGCTATGTGTAGAGGCTCTAGTTCGATCACACCCTCACGGATACGCGCTGTACTAAAACAACCATCTCCATAGTGAAATGCACGATCGAATAATTCTATTTGTTTGATTTCTTGTGCATTTTTATAGCAATGCATGCCAATCTATCCTGAAACAATTTTCTGCTTTAGTTTAATGAATTCTAAGCAGAACTCTTTTTCTTTTTTATTCATATAAAATTCATTTTTTATTATTTTTTTAGCAATAAGACTCACAGTATTCTTGCCTCATGTTTAAGAACGTTTAAAATTTGGGGTCTCACATGAGCTTATCTAAGTTAAAAATTGGGGTACTAGCAGCGCTAGTTTCAGTCACTTCTTTTGGTGTTGCAGCAAAAGATTTCCTTAACGTGTCGTATGATCCAACACGCGAACTGTATGAAGATGTCAACAAACAGTTTGGCGCTTATTGGAAACAACGCACAGGACAAGACATTAACTTCAAACAGTCTCACGGCGGCTCGGGCAAACAAGCTCGTTCAGTGATTGATGGTTTAGGTGCCGATGTGGTGACCCTTGCTCTTGCAGCAGATATCGATGTAATTGCTGAAAAAGCAAAACTTTTACCGACCAACTGGCAAAAGAAATTACCCAATAACTCAACACCATATACTTCGACTATCGTGTTCCTCGTCCGTAAAGGCAACCCACAAGGCATTAAAGACTGGGGTGACCTCGTGAAGCCGGGTGTTGGCATTATTACACCAAATCCAAAAACCTCAGGTGGTGCACGCTGGAACTACTTAGCAGCTTGGGCTTGGGCGAAACATCAACCTGCGGGTAACGATGCAAAAGCACAAGAATTCGTGCGTAAAATTTATAAAAATACCAAAGTGCTGGATTCAGGTGCACGCGGTGCAACCACAACTTTTGCTGAACGCGGTATCGGTGACGTTCTCTTAGCATGGGAAAACGAAGCGCACTTAGCAATTCGTGAACAACCGAGTAAATTTGAAATCGTGACGCCTTCCTTATCTATTTTGGCAGAACCACCTGTTGCCATTGTTGAAAAGAATGCGGAAAAAGACGGCAATCTGAATCTGGCGAAAGCATATCTCAACTATTTGTATTCACCTGCTGGACAGGAAATTGCGGCGAAAAACTTCTATCGCCCACGTAATGCAACTGTCTTGAAAAAATATGCAGCCACATTCAAACCGTTGAAGTTGGTGACCATTGATAAAGAATTTGGCGGTTGGACTAAGGTACAAAAACAGCACTTTGAAAATGGTGGTGTATTTGACCAAATTGTGAAAGCCAATACGACGAAATAAAACCGAGTCCAGTAAATAGCTGTAAGGGAGCATCGACATGATTCATACTGTAATTGTACCGGGCGTGGGTGGAAGTGAACATGACCACTGGCAATCGTGGCTACAACGTCAGCTCAAGTCATGCTCTCGTGTACAGCAGCAGGATTGGAACAAACCCGTACTCCATGAGTGGATTGAACAATTTATCAAAACGGTTCAATCCATTCAGGAACCGATTCAAATTGTGGCGCATAGCTTTGGCTGTTTAACGACAGTCGCTGCTTTAGCACAGCATCCTGAACTAAATCAAAACATTAAAAATTTAGTTCTGGTTGCACCGGCCAACCCTGCTCGCTTTGGTGATGCTGGTTTTGCTCGTGATAGCCAAAATGACTATCAACAATATTTCCACCAACTCAAGCTACAAGTTCCTACCCAAATGATCATCAGTGAAAATGATCCTTGGCTCAATTTTCAAGATGCGCTGCAACTGGCAAAAGCATGGAAAATTAAGCCTAAGAACTTGGGGCAAGTCGGACATATTAATGTTGCGTCAGGTTTTGGGCCATTCCCTGAAATTTATGATTTTTTGATTTCAGAAAATGTGCTAAAAAACATTAGTTTTCACAATGAAAGCAAGTATTTATTTAAATTTGCAATTTAACACTGCAAATGATACTTGTGCCGAAATTCAGTTTTATTTGAGCTAACTCTTTTTAGGTCAGCTTTCTCTCTTTGAGGAGTAATCATGTCGCAGCGATCCCGAGTGCTGCCAGGATTTGGTCTTTCTCTAGGCTTTACCCTAGCATATTTGTCATTAATCGTTCTTATTCCGTTGTCCGCTGTTTTTATTAAATCTTTAGGCATAGGTTGGGATGGTTTATGGGAAATTTTAAGTTCAGAACGTATTTTAAAATCTTTGCAACTCAGTTTTAGTACAGCCCTGATCGCCGCGTTTATTAATGTGGTTTTTGGTCTCCTTCTAGCATGGTGTTTGGTTCGTTATCGTTTTCCGGGTAAACGCATTGTAGATGCCTTGGTCGACTTGCCGTTTGCCTTACCCACTGCGGTTGCAGGTATTGCACTCACCTCGCTTTATGCGCCTACAGGTTGGATCGGTCAGTATCTTGAGCCTTTAGGGATTCAAGTGGCCTATACCCCAATTGGTATTACATTGGCACTGATTTTTATTGGTATTCCTTTTGTGGTGCGAACTGTACAACCTGTCCTCAGCGACTTGGAAACAGAGTTAGAAGAAGCAGCATCAGCATTAGGTGCTAACCGTTTACAGATTGTGACCAAAGTGATTTTGCCGATTTTATTTCCAGCACTCATTACTGGTTTTGCACTTGCCTTTGCACGTGGCGTCGGTGAATACGGTTCAGTTATCTTTATTGCAGGGAACCAACCGTTTAAAACAGAAATTGCGCCGCTCATGATTATTTCACGCTTAGAAGAATATGACTATGCAGGTGCAACCACAATTGCAGTCGTCATGTTGGTGCTGTCTTTTGCCATTTTATTCCTGATTAACTTGTTACAAGCATGGGCAAGCCGTCGTACAGGGAGAACAGCACGATGAATATCAACAGTAATGCGCTTGCTGAAAAGCTACAATCGCGTGATGCAACACGTGAGCCAACTTGGGTTCGGTACACCCTGATTACGATTGCTCTGCTGTTCTTTTTGAGCTGTTTGATCTTACCGCTGATTTTGGTGTTCGTTGAGGCCTTTAAACAAGGGGTTGGCGTCTATGCACAAGCCTTGGTTCATCCAGACACGCTCTCCGCCGTCAAACTCACTTTATTAACCGCGGTGATTGCAGTCCCACTGAATGTCGTATTTGGTGTTGCAGCCGCTTGGTGTGTGGCCAAATTTAACTTTCGTGGTAAATCCATCTTAACCACAATTATTGATATGCCATTTTCAGTATCCCCTGTTATCGCGGGCTTAATGCTGGTACTGATTTTTGGTACGCAAGGTTGGTTTGGTAGTTGGCTTATGGATAACGACATCAAAATTTTGTATGCCGTTCCTGCCATTGTATTAGCAACAATCTTTATCACCGTTCCTTTTGTTGCACGTGAACTTATTCCTCTCATGGAAGCCCAAGGAACTGAAGAAGAAGAAGCTGCGATTGTACTCGGTGCATCAGGCTGGCAAACCTTCTGGAAAGTAACCCTACCCAATATCAAATGGGGTTTAATTTACGGCGTCATTCTGTGTAATGCACGTGCCATGGGTGAGTTTGGTGCAGTATCGGTCGTTTCAGGCCATATTCGTGGTGAAACCAATACATTACCTCTGCATGTTGAGATTCTCTATAACGAATATACCTTCAGTGCGGCTTTTGCTGTGTCTTCACTCTTGGCGCTTTTAGCGATTGTGACCCTTGTTTTAAAAACATGGGTTGAGATTCGCCAAGAAAAGCAAAACAAACATAATGATTCAACAGTTTAAAGGAATGACCTCATGAGTATTCAAGTTAAAAATATTGAAAAACACTTTGGTGCCTTCCATGCGCTGAATAACATTTCTCTCGATTTTCCTGATGGTCAATTGGTTGCATTACTTGGGCCATCAGGCTGTGGTAAAACCACCCTGCTTCGTATTATTGCAGGACTTGAGTCCGCAGATGGCGGTCAAGTTATCTTAGAAGGTGAAGATGCAACCAATGTACACGTACGTGAGCGTGAAGTTGGTTTTGTATTTCAGCACTATGCCTTGTTTCGCCATATGACTGTATTTGACAATATCGCTTTTGGTCTCCGTGTTCGCCCACGTGCAACACGCCCATCTGAAGCTGAAATTAAAAAACGTGTCACGCGTTTATTGGACTTAGTCCAATTGGGGTTCTTGGCAGATCGTTACCCAGCACAACTTTCTGGCGGTCAACGTCAACGTATTGCTCTGGCACGTGCTTTGGCGGTTGAACCACGCGTACTGTTACTAGATGAGCCTTTTGGTGCTTTGGATGCAAAAGTACGTAAAGAGCTCCGTCGTTGGTTACGTACTTTGCATGATGAACTTCATATCACCTCAATCTTTGTAACGCATGACCAAGAAGAAGCGTTAGAAGTCGCGGATCAAATCATTGTGATGAATAAAGGGAATGTCGAGCAAATTGGATCACCCCGCGAGGTTTATGAAAAGCCTGCAACGCCGTTTGTGTTTGATTTCTTAGGTCAAGCGAACCGTTTCGAAGGCCAAAATAACGCAGGGACGATCCAAATTGGTGAAGACCGTATTCAATTAGATTCTTTACTTAATGCACCTTCGGGCGACGTGATTGCCTTTGCCCGTCCAGATGAATTAAGGATCCATGCACAGCCGCAAGACAATGCCATCCAAGCAACGTTCGTTCGAGAATTATGGATCGCGGGCAAAGTGGTTGCAGAACTCCATGATCGCCAAGGCAAACTGATTGAAATCTCCCTGACTTCTGAAGAAGCAAAATTACACCAATTTAGACCTAATCAAACGGTATGGTTAAGCCCATCAAACTTGCATTTATTTGCAAAACCTGCGGCTTAAGACCACTTGAATGGGGCATGTTGAATGCCTCATTCATCATAAAAGAGATCCAAAACTATGAACTTTCAACAACTCAGAATTATTCGAGAAACGGTGAGACAAAACTTCAACCTCACCGAAGCCTCTGCTGCACTATATACCTCTCAGTCAGGCGTCAGTAAGCACATCAAAGACCTAGAAGATGAATTAGGCGTACAGCTTTTTATTCGTAAAGGCAAACGCTTACTGGGTTTAACTGAACCAGGTCAAGCACTACTGGGCATTGTTGAACGCATGTTGGTCGACGCGGACAATATTAAACGTCTTGCAGATGATTTTAACCGTGTCGATGAAGGCACTTTGACGATTGCGACTACACATACGCAAGCGCGTTATGTACTACCGCCGATTGTCAATCAATTCAAAAAAGAGTTTCCAAAAGTTCATCTTATTTTGCAACAAGCCAGCCCTGTTGAAATTACCGAAATGCTTCTGCAAGGTGAAGCTGATATTGGTATTGCAACTGAGTCACTGACCACTGAGGACAATCTGGCTAGCGTGCCGTTCTATAATTGGCAGCACAGTATTATTACCCCTCAAAATCACCCACTGGCAAGCAAACAAAATATTAGTATTGCAGACTTGGCGGAATATCCACTGATTACCTATCACGGTGGTTTCACAGGCCGTTCAAAAATTGACAAAGCTTTTGAAGATGCTGGTGTGGATGTCGACATCGTAATGTCTGCTTTAGATGCCGATGTGATTAAAACCTATGTTGAACTGAATATGGGGGTTGGTATTGTCAATAATGTGGCTTATGACGTTGAACGTGACTATCGTTTAAAACAAATTCAAACTGATATTTTTGGGCTAAACACCACATGGATTGCGGTTCGCAAAGGACATTTACTACGTGGCTATGGCTATGAGTTTATTTCTTTATGTGCACCAAATGCCGATATTAAAGCTTTAAAACGTATAGCCTATCCCGAAGAATAAAACCGCAATACATAAGAGAGCCTAGGCTCTCTTTTTTGATCTTTAGCAAAACTCTTGCTTATTCTATACACCTAGAAATAATCAGAATAATGATTTTAATTCATAAGAAAAATGAATAAAATATTGTCAACAATAAAAAACTTAATTTGATTTTAAAAACGATTCTATAATTTAGACCAAGGACGAAACATGAAATTTCACATTTTTGTCGGATTGCTGTATGTCCTGCCGCTAAGTTATGCCTCTGCTGCAGCTTTAGAAAGCAGCAATCAATCCATTCAAGCTTTCTTTGAAAAAGGTAATTATGCGGAAGTCGCTTTGCTACACGTGGATACCAATATTTCAGGTCAGGTCCAGCATCAACAAAATATTGCGGAATTAGGCGTTCAAGATTTTTCAACAGGCAATTTAGTCAATCATCAACAATTCATCCAAGCTGCATTAAAATTACAACCACATCCACAAATTTCTGTGGCGTTATTATTTGACCAACCTTATTTTGTTTATGTGGATTATCACTATAGTCCTATTCTTTCAGGTGAACCCTTACCTATAGAAAACGCAGATATTAAGTTTGACTCAAGAAATATTACAGCGCTCATTGGCTATCAACCCACACAACATTGGAACCTCTTTACAGGTCTGAGTTACCAGTCATTTTCAGGTGATCTGAAAATTGGTACACAAGTTGACTATACCTTTTTTGATTATCACGCACATTTTCCCAAAAACCATGCGTGGGGTTGGTTAGCAGGTGTAAGCTACCAAATTCCTGAATATGCATTTAATACAGCAATTACCTATCGCGCTAAAATCAAACACAGGACCAATGCAAGCGAAAGTTTTTGGAGATTTCCTTTAGAGATTGCACCACAACAAACAACGGAAATTCAGACCCCAGAATCGGTGAATTTAGATTTTCACACAGGTTTACCTGCGCAAAATTTTCTGTATGGATCATTGCGATGGGTCAATTGGCAAGATTTTAAAATTCAACCCACTCAATTTGCTGCAATTCTGCAATTTGAAGGACTAGGTAATCAGTTCAACCTGATTGATTACCAAAAGAATCAATGGTCGACCCGTTTGGGAGTTGCCCATCAATGGTCATCCAAATGGATCACTGCGGTGGAAGGATTGTGGGATTCTGGTGCGGGTAATCCTGCCTCAAGCTTAAACCCTGTAGACGGCTATGTTGGTGTGGGTACGGGCGCGGTTTATCACTTTAACCCTAAAACGTTTATGATTGCGGGTCTGCATTATTTGTACTTTACCAAACCAGAAAAGACACAACCACAGTCGTTAATCACGCAAATCTCAAGTTTTTCTTCACTCGAACAACGTGATGCTTGGGTTTATCATTTGAAATTGGCACACCGCTTTTAAGACACAAAAAACGAGCCGAAGCTCGTTTTTCGGTTTAGCTCAAGCTAATAGATATTACCAGTGGTAACTTACACCTAGTTTCGCTACTGGCAACCATTTATATTTATCTTTTTCTGAAATATCATTTTCTTGAGTACTCAGAGCTGCACCAAGAGTACGGCCATCATTTCCGATCAACCCAGGATTACTAGAATTTAGATTTACGTCTGGATTACCAGTGTAATAAGCACCGACTTCACTAAACACTCCCCAGTTTTCATTGATTTTTGGCGCCAAACCTAAACCGACATAAGGAGCAAATTGGTTATCGTAACTTAATTTACCATCAATGTTAACACCGTTTGCACCACCATTGAAGCGGCTACCGTCTACTTCTACCGATGCATTTGTACCCACGCGCTTAGTTAAATCATACTGATTATCAACGTAGCCCACACCTGCTGCAACGTACATCCCCTGTGCCCAACGGTTAGTACTTTCACCCCATGGACGAATCTCAGCATTTAAATAAGCCAATTTGTTATCCATATCCATGTCATATTTAGTGCCATTAATAGACAAATCATCTGACCATGAAATGTCACCACCGTTGTAACCTAAAGCTAAACCCACATATGGGTTAGCTGTCCACAACAAAGCACCGCCATAACCTGTTGTACCGACTTCAGCACGAACACCAGTAGGAATTAATTTATTTTGGTCAAAAGCATAACCATCTTTTACGACTGCATCATCAGCAAAAGCTGTACCTGCGACTGCTGACATTGCTGCTGCGATTGCAACTAAACGTAATGATTTCATGTTTTTTCTCCTCCAATTAAAGATTTTTTTACATCATTTACAATTTTTTGATGAGCCCATCTTAAAACACCCTCTGACTGTTTTTTATTCTAGATTTGGGCTGTTTTTGTTATTTTTTGATATATTTTATACTTTCTTGTTGTTGTAAATCGCAATTCTTTACTTAACGCCTTTACTCAAACAGCTCTAAAAGTCTTATTTCCAATCATTCATTATTATTTCCGATCCTATGCTGTTTTTTCATCTATTCTCTGCACAATTTAGTGTAAAATCAGGAAAATTTTTTTTCTGGAAGGAAGATCATGTCTCAGCTTTCAACAATTATTGAACAAGCGTTTGAAGACCGTGCGAATTTTACAGCAGCGGACTGTCCTGCTGAAGTTCGTGCAGCAGTTGAGGAAGTCATTGCTGGTTTAGATAACGGGACATTACGTGTTGCTGAAAAAATTGATGGTGAGTGGGTTGTTCATCAATGGGTGAAAAAAGCTGTGCTTTTATCATTCAAACTAAATGACAACAAACCAATTGAGTCATGTGACCTTCAATTCTACGACAAAGTAGATACCAAATTTACAGGTTGGACTGAAGAACAGTTTAAAGCGGCTGGCGTACGTGTTGTTCCTCCTGCGGTTGCCCGTAAAGGTTCTTTCCAAGCGAAAAACGTGGTGTTAATGCCTTCTTATGTGAACATTGGTGCATATGTTGACGAAGGCACCATGGTTGACACATGGGCAACTGTTGGTTCATGTGCTCAAATTGGTAAAAACGTTCACTTATCGGGTGGTGTAGGTATTGGTGGTGTTCTTGAGCCACTTCAAGCCAACCCAACGATTATTGAAGACAACTGCTTCATCGGCGCACGTTCTGAAATCGTAGAAGGCGTGATCGTAGAAGAAGGTTCTGTAATTTCTATGGGCGTGTTCATTGGTCAATCGACTAAGATTTTTGACCGTGCAACTGGCGAAATTCACTATGGTCGTGTACCAGCAGGTTCTGTTGTAGTTGCAGGTAGCTTACCTTCTAAATGTGGTACTTACAGCCTGTATGCTGCAATCATCGTGAAAAAAGTAGATGCACAAACACGTTCTAAAACGAGCTTGAACGATTTACTACGCGACGAATAATTTTTAGTTGTCGTGCGGAACTAAAGTTCCTCATCTCTACGGTTAAGACTAGCCGTAGAGATTTTTGTTTTTCTAACCTGTGGTTTAATTTTGCTATGAATACGCTTCGATCTTCTGCTATCCCTGTTTCTGATCCTTCTGCGGGTCTACGTATCACGGAGATCTTTTATTCTTTGCAAGGAGAAGCCAACACCTCGGGACTGCCAACAGTTTTCATTCGTTTAACGGGTTGTCCACTACGTTGTACATACTGCGATACGACCTACTCGTTTGAAGGTGGCGAACGCCAATCTTTAGATCAGATTATTCAAACCACGCTTGATTTTAAAACCCCTTATGTCTGCGTGACAGGTGGTGAACCTCTTGCACAGCCCAATGCGTTGCCTTTAATGCAACGTCTTGCTGACCTCGGCTGTCAAGTCTCTTTAGAAACCAGTGGCGCTTTAGATGTGTCTAAGGTTGACCCACGTGTTTCAAAAGTATTAGATTTGAAAACCCCAACTTCAGGTGAAGTTGCACGAAATTTGCTTTCGAATCTCGACCATTTAACCCAGCACGACCAAATCAAATTTGTCATTTGTAACCGTGAGGATTATGAATGGTCAAAACAGCAAGTTGAAGACTATAAACTCAATGAAAAAGTCAGCACAGTATGGTTCTCTCCTGCTTTTGCCGTTGAGAAAGGTGCTGCTCGTTTACCTCAACTTGCGCGTGACTTAGCGCAATGGATATTAGAAGACCATCTCCCTGTTTGCTTCCAACTCCAACTCCACAAGTTGCTTTGGAATGACGAAACTGGTCGCTAATACATTGCCTATTCATCTTTAATTTATATTTGGAGAAATTTGTATGCGCCCTCGTGCCATAGTTTTGTTATCTGGCGGTTTAGACTCAACAACTTGTTTAGCATGGGCGCAAGCACAGTATGACTGTACAGCGCTCAGCTTTATGTATGGTCAACGCTCAACCACTGAGCTCGATGCCGCACGCGAACTGACAAAAAAAGCAGGGATAGAACATCGTGTCATTAATATCGACTTAGGTAATTTGGGCGGTTCTGCGTTAACAGACCATAGCATTGATGTTCCAGATCATGAACAAGTTGGTATTCCTGTAACTTATGTTCCAGCACGTAACACAATTTTCTTGTCTTATGCCCTAGCAGCAGCAGAAGTTTTAGATGCCGAAGCCATTGTGATTGGTATTAATGCTGTTGATTATTCAGGGTATCCTGACTGTCGACCTGAATTTATTGAGGCATTTGCCAACATGGCTCGCCTTGCAACCAAGGTTGGCGTTGAAGGAAAACCTCTTAAATTTGAAACACCTCTGTTACATTTATCCAAAGCAAATATTATTCGCTTAGGTATAGAACATGGCGTAGACTATAGTCAAACGGTGTCTTGCTACCAAGCAGATGACCAAGGACGTGCTTGTGGGAAATGCGACAGCTGCCGTCTTCGTAAAGAAGGTTTTGCAGATGCTGGCGTAACAGACCCAACGCGTTATATACCGTAACGACAAGGTACAGTTTATGAAAAATTTAAAATCAAACATTTTGCTTTCTACATTGGTGTCTGCAGCTGCATTGTTCGCTACAGCTTCAAATGCTGCTGAATCGAACAAATTACAAGAAGCGTATAAAAGCAGCAATGTAAAATCGGCATTAATTAATGTTTGTAAAGAAGAAACTGCAAAAAGCAAAAAGCTTAGTGCAGCAGAAGTAAGCAAATACTGTACTTGTGCAGTTGAAGCTGATGGTAAGTTGACCAATGCACAAAAATGGGAAATCCAAAGTGCGATCAACCAAAAGAAAAGCCCGTCTACTTTAGCTTTTGTACAAAAGCAAAATAATGACTTACAAACATGTTTCGGTCCACAGTTAACAGGTAAATTAAAATCTTTAACTGAAGAAGCAATGAAAGCTGCTCCGAAAAAATAATTCACTGAATGTGAATAAAGCCTGCTCTATGCAGGCTTTTTTATATGTTCAAAATAGATAGAACCTGAAAATATGCTCACCCAATGGAATACACGCGCCCAAAATCGCAAATTTGTTGCGTCATATAGTGGTGGAAAAGACAGCAGCCTTGCTTTATACAAAGCTATGCAAACGGGTGAACCTGTTGCATTAATTGTCATGTTAGAAGAGCAAGGCCTGAAGTCACGCTCACATGGGATGTCCCTCGATATTATTCATGCGCAGGCCAAAGCAATTGGACTTCCCATCTACAGTGCCTCTGCGACGTGGCAAGACTATGAAAGCCAGTTCATTCAACTGTTACAAAAAGCTCAAGCTCTTGGGGCAGAAAGCTTAGTCACAGGTGATATTGATTTAATGGCACATGCTGAATGGAATCAATCTGTGTGTGATAAAAGTGAGCTCAGCTTATGCATGCCACTGTGGCAATGTCCACGTTTAGACATTGTGCATGAGTTTATTCGACTTGGATTTCAAAGCATCATCGTTACTGTCAACTTAAACTTAGGCATGACAGTTGAAGACTTAGGTCAAGTACTTAGCCTTGAATATGTCGATAAACTGGTTGCAAGAGGCATTGACCCATGCGGAGAAGCAGGTGAATTCCACACCACGGTGATTGATGGCCCAATTTTCAAACATCCACTTTCGGTCGTTAAAGGTGATATTCTGTATCACGAAAATTATGCCTTTTTACCAATTGAATTAGAAAAACGCGACATTTAAGGATAGAACATGACTGATACGATCCAACTTCCAAATCAGAACTTTCCAGCCACAACGGGTGAAGTGAACTTAACTGAAGTGCCGACTGAGTGGCTGATTGTGTACTTTTACCCGAAAGATTCAACGCCTGGTTGCACAACTCAAGCCGTTGGTTTTTCATGTTTAAAAGATCAGTTTGATGCCTTACAAACCACGATCATTGGTGTTTCACGTGACTCGGTTAAAGCGCACCAGAATTTTACGGAAAAGCAGACCTTAACCATTAATTTAATTAGCGACAAAGAAGAAGTACTGTGTAAACACTTTGATGTGATTAAAGAAAAAAATATGTATGGTAAAAAAGTGATGGGCATTGAGCGCTCAACTTTTATTTTCCATAACGGTAAGCTGGTTAAAGAGTATCGTAAGGTAAAAGCTGCGGGGCATGCTGAACAAGTTTTAGAAGACTTAAAAGCATTACAAGCTTAATGTACATAAGCCCGCAGATGCGGGCTTTGTTTTTTGTGATTTTCTAATTGATAGTTTTTTATTGCACACGCTTTTCATTTCACAAGCAGTGAAATGGCGATTCCCCACATCACTAAAGCAATAATCGCATCCAGTACATTCCACGCTTTCGGATTTGCAAAAATGGGGATAAGCACACGAGCACCATAGCCCAAAGCAAAGAAAAACAACCAAGATGCACACACAGCCCCTAGAGCAAAGTACGCAGGTTGCTCAAACTGTGTTGAAATAGAACCCAGTAAAATAACCGTATCTAAATACACATGCGGATTAAGCCAAGTCAGCGCCAAACACAGCAAAACAATATTCATTAGATGATGCTTTTCAATGGAACTTGCCTCCAAGCCCTGCTGTGATTTGAATGCCCGCAGTGCATGTTGGAATCCATAACAAAACAGGAAAAGCGCCCCTGCCCATTTGGAAAACTGAATAATTTCAGGATAGTGCTGAAGCACTTTTGAAAAACCAGAAACGCCCAAGACAATTAGAATCGAATCCGACAGTGCACAGACAAAACATACCCAAAAAACAAACTGCTTTTTGAGCCCCTGTTTTAGCACGAATGCATTTTGAGCCCCAATAGCAATAATGAGGCTCATCCCAACTGCAATCCCTTGTACATATGTACTTAACATTTTGACTTTTCAACTTAATTGATGATTTCAGGATTATCTTTCATTTTTCATTGAATTAAGTATTATTTAGAAAATATCAATACAACTAAAATATTTTTAGTTTAAAGTGAGTCCCGATATGCTGAATCATAAACAGTGCGAAGCATTTTTAGCTGTGGCAGAAACAGGAAGTTTTGACCTTGCTGCTGAACAGCTATGCATTACTGCTTCAGCCGTCACTTTACGCGTACAAAGCCTAGAAAAAAGTTTGGGGCATTTATTAATTGTGCGGGAAAGACCTTGCCGCTCGACACAAGCAGGTCAATCGCTGCTACATTATTTGCAACATAGCCGACTGTTAGAACAAAGTTTCATTCAGAACCTCACGGGTCATATGAACACCTCTGCTTTTTATCAAATCAACATTGCAACCAATGCCGACTCCTTAGCGACATGGTTGTTGCCGTTGCTACAGTCAACATTAATTGAACAAAAGATCGTGGTGCATTTTCAGGTCGATGACCAATCACAAACCCATCACTTACTTGAAGCCGGTTTGGTGAATGCCTGCGTGACAGATGAATCACAAGCCATGAAAGGCTGTGTAGCCGAATACATTGGCGATATGAACTATCGTTTTGTCGCCACGCCAACTTTTGCACAGCAGTGGTTTAAACAAGGCGTTAACCGAGAGTCTCTACGTGCAGCTCCTGCACTGATCTTTAACGCAAAAGATCAACTCCACACCGCGTATATCCAACAAAAGTTTGGCCTCAATCCGACCCAATATCCACATCACTTTATTCCATCTTCCAGTGCATTTTTTGATGCGGTTACGATGGGACTCGGCTATGGTTGGTTGCCCTATTACCAAGCCAAAGCGCGTTTGCAGGATGGCTCATTGGTTGAGGTGGATCCTGAACTCAATATCGATTTGCCTTTGTATTGGCACCATTGGAAACAGCAGTCGGTGCAGTTAAATGTGCTGACAGATCTCTTGATTAAAAAGGCTCAAGCAGCAATGAACTAGAATAACCCTGAATATAGGTCTTTGAGATCATGAAACCTCTATTGCACTTTCCACTGCCCTGACAGTTGAATATTCACTTTTTCGCCTACACCTCCAATGGCTTTTTTCATGCCAAAGTCACTTCGGTTAATCACGGCAGAGGACTGAACATCAAGTAGATTGGCATTATTGGCACTTGGTTTTAAGGTCGTGCTAAAGCTAACAGGCTTGGTAATGCCGCGAAGTGTTAAGTTTCCGGCAATATTATATTGACCATCACCCAAATCTTTAAAACTGGTACTTTTAAAGTTAGCGGTTTTGTACTTGGATGCATAAAACAAATCTTCACCCAAAATCATATTTTTCAGTGAAGGTTTACTTAAGCTTAGGCTATTTACATCCATGACAAAGTTCGTCGAAGCATGCTGTGGTGCTTTGGCATCAAACTGCATGCTGGATTGCACCCGATTAAACTTAGCTCTTACAACGGTCACACCTAAGGATTTAATTTCAAAGCCTACATTACTCTGAGGTGTCAATGTCCATGACTGGGCTTGCACTTGAGTACTGAATGCAAATGTAACACCTGCAATCAGCAAAGCATTTTTAATGACCGCATAACGTGCAATCTGTTTCGTCTGTTGTTTTCTATCCATGGAACTCGATCCTCGTCGAAATATTTTTATTCGACTGAGAACCTTAGTCTAAATTGGATAAGTCCTGAGTTAAAAATTTGTGTTGTAACTGTTTATATATTTCACTTTGTTGGAATTTATGTAAAAACTCACTGGTTCCCAATGGAAACGCCTGCTCTAGAATTTCCCCACGATAATAAGCTTCACGAACAGGTGTTGCAGACATCGCGTCTTGTAGGCTATCGAGCTCAACCATTTGCCACTCAGGAAAAAGCTGTAAATAATATGAGGAATCATCTTTAAAATGGCCAATGAGTCCAACCTTCGCCTCAGGTGTGACTACATGATTCACTAATTTTTTTACCAATTGCACCCATTTAACATCATTATAAACATCAATTACATGTACAAAGTGAATCCGTTTTTGATGTGCTTCTGAAAAGTTCGATAAAATCATTTCTTCACGTTCAGATGCTAAAAATGGATTTTTCGTATTTCGTTCATTTTGCGCAGAGCCTAAAGCCAAAATGACATTTTCACTTTGCTCTAAAGCAATCTTAATGGTTTGCATATGCGCCAAGTGAAATGGCTGGAAGCGACCAATGAATACGAGATAATCAAATGTATATGGCATAAATCTTTTACTTTTTTATGAACTGGTCAGTTGTGTCGATCATAAAATTATGCGACATAATGAGCCCATAAAATTAAACCAAACTTTCTAGCAAGGATAGTACGATGACACTGAGCTGTATTCAACAACCTCATCAACATTTGAATGCAAAATTAGATAATGGCGTACTGACATTAGCCATTCACCGTCCTGAAGCAAAGAATGCGTTGTATGGCGAACTTTATTTATGGATCGCAAAAGCTTTAGATGAAGCAGATCTAGACAATAGCGTTCGTGCTGTCATTCTACGTGGTGAAGATGCGGACTTTACCGCAGGCAATGACATGCAAGATTTTATGAAATCTGCAGCGCAAAAAGGTCAAGCACCTGCGGCTGAAGGCCCTCCATTTATTTTACTTAAATCTGCCGCAAAATTTTCTAAACCGTTGATTGCGGCTGTACGTGGTGTGGCGATTGGTATTGGGGTAACGATCCTGTTACATTGTGACTTGGTTTATAGCGACAATACTGCTCTATTCCAGATTCCATTTGTCAGCCTTGGTTTATCTCCAGAAGGTGCTTCAAGCAAATTATTGGTAGAACAAGCAGGTTATCACAAAGCTGCTGAATTACTGCTGACCGCTCAGAAGTTTGATAGTGCAACTGCAGTTGCTGCAAACCTTGTCAACAGTATTGAAGATGATGTGTATGCTACAGCAGCTAAAAAAGCGGCACAATTGTCTGCTTTACCCTTGGCCTCTTTAGTACAGTCTAAAGCGTTGATGAAGCACAATGTGAATGTAATTGTGGCTTGGATTGATCATGAAGCTGAAATTTTCATGGATCGTGTCGGCTCTCCAGAAATGATGGAAGCTGTATCAGCATTTATGCAAAAGCGTAAACCTGATTTCACCCAGTTCAACTAATCCTTGATCGTTGAACGACTAAAAACCACTGTGTTTCACATTAGACGGTGGTTTTTTTATTTTCCGTCCCAACATATTTAAGAACCCATTCGGAAAAACTACTTATGTCGAACACTACAGAGAAAAAGCGTTACTTTGAGCCTGCACCACAAGGTATCGATGTTGAAAATTTTAAGAAAGTCATCCAAAGCCGCCGTTCGGTTCGCAAATTTACCAAGAAAGAAATTCCAGCTGATGTGCTTGATGACTGTTTAGATTTGGCCCTACTTGCGCCCAATTCATCTAACTTACAGCCTTGGACTTTTTATGTGGTGCAGAATCCGACTAAGAAAAAACAGCTGGTCAAAGCTTGCCTAAACCAGCTTGCAGCTAAAACGGCGTCAGAACTGATCGTGTGTGTCGCGCGTACAGACCGTAATGATGAAATGGCAAAACGTAATATTACCGAGTTCCCTTTTCCTGAAGCACCTGCGGCTGTACAGAAATATTATAAGTTCATTCCTTATAACTATAAGACAGGTTACTTAAATGCACTGGGCAACTTTAAGAAAGTGGCTTTCAAAATTGCACGTAGCTTAGACAAACAACTGCCTGTAACTGCATTTAATCAAGCCGATGCAAAACTTTGGGCAAGTAAAACCACAGCTTTAGCATGTGAGAATCTAGTGCTAGCTTTACGGGCTTATGGTTTTGATAGTTGTATGATGGAAGGTTTTGATGAGCCTTTGGTGCTTAAACTGTTAAATCTGAATGATCAACAATACCCTGTGATGGTGATTGGTGCAGGTGAGCGTGCAGAAGATGGGGTGTTTTTCCCGCAGTATCGTTTTGATCGTGAGTTATTTATTCAGAAGGTTTAATATTAGTTTTCTCAATGGAATCCTTTCATTAACGTTTTAATTTCAGGATTAACCTTCGGTTCGACCTACTTTTCTTTCGGGAAAAGTAGGCAAAACTATTGTCATTCGCAAAACTCGTTCTATTCCGCTGTTTATCAATTTAGTCGCAGAAACTTTATCTGATCAATTAAGTCCTGCCTCAAACAGTTGCGAATGCCGTTAACGTGTATCAGATATATTTTTAGGTTCATCATTAAAGTACATCGACCATCTGAATAAACTCAAAAGCAGGTTCTTCATAGGGATGGCTTAATGTTAAAGCCTTTGCCACAGCAGAAGCTTTTTCCTCTGGAACAATGGTTTCCACCCGCCACTCTGGAATTTTCTCCAAAGCATCCAACTCACCTATAAACGGATTTGCATCTTTTACAGGTTTAAACTGGCCTGTACCTAAGACCTGCCAAGCACAGTGCTCATAGTTTCCTATACCACCTGCCCCCGCTTCAAAAATCGCAAGTTTGGTAGATTCAAGGTGAGATTCAGGAACATAGTAGATGAGTTTGAGCATTTCTATTTAAGTTGTATTTCATTAATATAAAAATAATAATATGAAGTGGTTAGTACAATGTCTAATAAAAATTCAAAAATAGATTTAGCTTTCACCGCAACTGAAAATCTTGCAGATGAAATACTCTTTAAAACTGCTAATACTTTTTTAGAAGATGCCGTTAAGTCCATTCCCTTCGCATCGCTTATTAGCAGTTCAATTCAGGCTTATACACAATTTCGAACGCTTAAGGAACAAAAACAGCTTTTAGCTTTTATTCAAGAAACAGAAACTAATAACCCTGATTTTATTAAAGATTTTTTTAAAGATAAAAACAACACTGAACTCGGTTTAGAAATACTAGGCATACTGGATCAAACCTATTTAGAACATCAAGCTCGAATGATTGGACGTGCTACTTTATTAAAATATAATGGGAAAATATCTAAACAAGAATTTGATAAATATACTTATATTATTACCAAACTAAATAACCATTTGACCAATATCGTTGAAGAAACATACCAACTACATCAGCAACGTCTTTCAGATCCACTACAAACTCATTATCCTCCAAACTCGATTGATCTTCAGAATGCTAATATGGATTTACTTAGCTTCGGTTTTCTTATTTTCAATCAGCCACCTCATTGGGGTGATAAATACAAAAAACACTTGAAATCTCAATACACTGTTCAAGAGAAATTTCTTTACTTTTACCACAACATTTTCAAAGACTAAATTCAATCACATGACTTGCGACATGGATGTCGCACGTTAGACTGTGGGACAGGACGTCCCATCAGTCTAACAAAAGGGTTTTGTTACTTTTGCTCAATCAAAAGTAAAATAAAATTCTTATAAAGAAAAAAACCGCCTCTCGGCGGTTTTTTAATTCTCAAAATCACATCTGCAATGTATAACCCAAAATCAAAAAGATCAATTGCAAGCTTAAAATCACAGCAAACAACTTCCATCCTTTTTTACGCAACGCAGACTTATCGACTGCTTCGTATGTAACTGCTTTAATCATGTCATCACCTCATACATGAGTGTTGATACTGAAATTGTTTAGTGATCCATCTTTCTTCTATTTTGCATGATATTTGTGCACTTATTACACAATATCACTTTCACATAAATATAAAAGCAAAATCTAAACCAACTTCAACGGGAGAAATAAAAAATTAAAAAACAAAAAAGACAATTCAATAAAAAAGCCACCCGAAGGTGGCTTTTCAAAACACAGACTCCAAATTAACCAATGAACTTACGTGCATTACGGAACATACGTAACCATGCACCGTCTTCAGTCCACTCTTCAGGCTTCCAAGAATGCTGTACCGCACGGAAGTTACGTTCAGGGTGCGGCATCATAATTGTTGCACGACCATCTTTCGATGTAACACCTGAAATCGCTTCTGGCGAACCATTCGGGTTCATTGGATAGTGTTGAGTTGGATTCCCTTGACTATCAACATAACGCAAGATCACTTGATTACCTGCATTTAATGCAGCCAAGTTATCCGCGCTTGTCACCACACGACCTTCACCATGTGCAACTGCGATCGGCAGGATTGAACCTTCCATACCCTCTAACAATACAGAATTCGATTTTTCAACACGAACGTTCACCGCACGCGCTTCAAACATTTCAGAAGTGTTGCGATGGAAACGCGGCCAAGCTTCAGCACCTGGAATCAATGGCGCCAATTGCGACAACATTTGACAGCCGTTACAAATACCGAGAGAGAAAGTCTCATCACGGTTGAAGAATTTTTCAAATTGGTCACGAAGTTTTGGGTTGAACAAAACTGATTTCGCCCAGCCACCACCAGCACCCATGACGTCACCGTAAGAGAAACCACCACATGCCACAAGACCTTCAAAGTCATCTAGGCTGATACGACCTGCAAGCAAGTCGCTCATGTGCACGTCTACAGTGTTGAAACCAACTTTGTCGAATGCCGCAGCCATTTCAACATGACCATTTACGCCTTGTTCACGTAAGATCACCATGTTTGGACGACGTTCGTTGATGTACGGCGCTTCGATTGGCTCATTCAAATCAAATGTAGGTTTTGCAATAATACCTGCATGTGATTTGTCCGTGATCAATGCAAATTCTTGATCCGCTGTTTCCACGTTATCACGTAGACGTTGAATCTGATGTGACACTTCAGTCCACGCCACTTGCAAGTCTGCACGTTCAAGTACTAAGCCATTTACAGTCAATTGATCTGTATTATTTACAGTACCAATAACCGCAATTGCATCGCGTAATGTAGATGCCGCAACTTCTTCTGCAAGTGTTGCCCAATCAGACGCGCTGATTTGAAGCACTGCACCAATTTCTTCTGCAAATAAACTTTCAGTTGATTGATCTTCTAAAGCCACACCGAGACGTGCTGCAAACATCATTTCCGCAACAGTTGCAAGTAAACCGCCATCACCGATGTCATGATAAGCCTTGATCAAGCCACGGTTGTTCCAGTCCTGAACCAATGCAAAGAATGCCTTGAAGTCTTCGAAGCTGTCTACATCAGGCGTTACCGAACCAATCGCTTTATACACCTGAGCCAGAATCGAACCGCCCAAACGGAACTGACCTTTAGACAAGTCGATACGTACCAGTACTGAATCTTCATTTTTCAGTTCAGGCGTCAAGGTTTTGCGTACATCGGTTACCGGTGCAAATGCGCTAATCACGCCAGACATTGGAGATGTTACAGACTTGTCTTCGCCTTCGTCGTTCCAGGTGGTACGCATAGACAACGAGTCTTTACCAACAGGAATCGCGATACCCAGCGCAGGACACATTTCCATACCGATGGCTTTCACTCCTTCGAATAGAGCCTGGTCTTCACCCGGTTGACCTGCAGCCGCCATCCAGTTCGCAGACAGTTTAATGTCGCTAATCTGGTCAATTTTTGCAGACATGATGTTCGAGATTGACTCAGCCACAGCCAAACGTGCAGAAGCCGCTGGATTTAACAATGCGACTGGCGGACGTTCACCCATCGCCATCGCTTCACCAGTGTAACCCACAAGGCTGGTGGTAGTGACCGCAGCATCCGCTACAGGAACCTGCCAAGGACCGACCATCTGGTCACGCGCAACCATACCGGTAATTGAACGATCACCGATCGTGATCAGGAACGATTTAGAAGCAACGGTCGGATTTTTCAGAACGCGGAAAATCGCATCTTTCAGGTCAGTGACTTTAGATGCATCAAAGTCGTCGCCTTTGCGTTCAATCGTTTCATATGAACGGCTCATGCGCGGTGTACCGCCAAGCATCACCTGCATTGGCATATCCACGGCTTTGTTTTCAAACAATGGATCTTCAACGGTTAAGTGACGTGCTTCAGTCGCTTCACCCAACACCGCAAACGGACAACGTTCACGTGCACAAAGAGATTCAAACAGGCTTAAAGAACTTGGACGAATTGCCAGGACATAACGTTCTTGCGCTTCGTTTGACCAGATTTCCATTGGAGACATGCCTGGCTCAAGCGATGGAATCTTACGCAGGTCAAGCACCGCACCCAACTCATGATCATTCACAAGCTCAGGCATGGCATTGGAGATACCGCCCGCACCCACGTCATGTACAGATACGATCGGGTTGAAATCTTCCATGCGCCAGCAGGCATCAATCACTTCCTGACAACGGCGTTCCATTTCCGGATTTTCACGTTGTACCGAAGCGAAATCGAGGTTTTCACCCAATTTACCGCTGTCTACTGAAGATGCTGCACCACCCCCTAGGCCGATCAGCATTGCAGGACCGCCAAGTACGATCAATAGATCGCCCGGTTGGATTGCATCTTTTTCAACATGGTCAGGACGGATGTTACCGTAACCACCAGCGATCATGATTGGCTTATGGAAACCTTTCACGTCACCATTGACGTTTTGTTCAAATGTACGGAAGTAACCATTTAAGGCAGGACGACCAAATTCGTTGTTAAACGCAGCACCACCCAATGGCCCTTCAATCATGATTTGAAGTGGAGATGCCATACGTGATGGCTTACCGTAATTTTCTTCCCAAGGCTGTTCAAAACCAGGAATGTTCAGGTTCGATACCGTGAAACCGGTTAAGCCAGCTTTTGGTTTACCACCACGGCCAGTTGCACCTTCATCACGGATTTCACCGCCTGAACCGGTCGCAGCACCGGCAAATGGTGCAATCGCGGTTGGATGATTGTGGGTTTCCACTTTCATCAAAATGTGAGCAGCCTGGCTCTTGTATTTATAAACGTGGTGACCTGTTTCATTGTCTTTTTTAGGATAGAAACGCTGAGTATCAAAACCAACAATCACCGAAGCATTGTCTTTATATGCTGACAATACGTCTGTCGGTGATTCTTTATAAGTGTTTTTAATCATTTGGAATAATGACAATGGTTGTTTTTCACCATCAATTGTCCATTCAGAACCAAAGATTTTATGACGACAGTGCTCTGAGTTTGCCTGAGCAAACATCATTAGTTCAATATCGTGCGGATTACGGCCGAGCTTGTTAAAAGCAGCCACTAAATAATCAATTTCTTCATCAGATAGCGCAAAACCAAACTCAGAGTTCGCCTTCACTAAAGCGTCTTTACCCTGACCTAATATGTCAATTGCGTTTAAAGGCTTTGGTGCAGTTTCAGAAAATAATGCAGCAGCGTCTTCAATTTGATTGAACACACTTTCAGTCATACGGTCATGTAAAACTTGTTTCACTGCATCCGATACTTCAGAAATACCTTTTAAAGTAAACAAAACACCGCGTTCTAAGCGGTGTATCGGGGTATTACAGTTGGCAAAAATATCCGTTGCCTTTGATGACCACGGCGAAATTGTGCCTACACGTGGCGTCACAAGTACTTGAACTTCATCACTTGTCGCTTGGCGAACTTGGAAGGTTGCGCCATCATTTAATAACTGCAAAGCAGATTGCTGTTGTTGCTCGTCGAGCGCTTGGTCGAAAAGGTAAACCCATTGGCTTTCTATTGATTGAACAGAACTAATAGACGATAGACGTGTTAAAAGTTGTGTTTGCTTAAAAGAAGAGTGTGCAGGTGCACCGGCAACGATAAACATGCTGTTTTTGGCTCCACGGGCAGGTCTAGACAACCTACCTCAATGTGACTTGAAGAGAGCGCATATTCTACTGTGTATTGCCAAAATCAGCTAGTCGTCTACGACTTAAAAAAGTGAGATTTCTTTGTTTTAAAAGATCAATTTACTTTGACTTTAAAAATCAAACATGATTAGTAACAAATGTTTTAAGGGATAAATTTCAAAGATGCCCGACTTTTGGGCTTTTGTCGGGTTCTAAAAACCCTTTTCAATTGATTTTTAAGCTGCAAATAACGAAGTCGATAGCCTCCTTGAGAACAAACATGACTGCTTTAAGATGTTCTATTTCTGAAAACTTAATACTGCATAAATTAAAAGACAACTTATGTCGCAGCCCTCTAGAGCTCGTCACACTTTTTTGGCATGATGAAGCCAATGACTTACTGAATAACGATAAATGATGCAAATGCGTTGGTTGGAACTGCTCTCAACAGTTCGTATTGGAAGTAAAAAACAAAATACCGAATTGGCACGTAGTCCATTTCACAAAGATTATGACCGAATTATTTTTTCCCAAAGTTTTCGCCAACTGAACCGAAAAACCCAAGTCCATCCACTGACTCAACACGATGGCATTCATACTCGTTTAACGCATTCGCTTGAAGTCTCCTGTATTGGCCGCTCTCTTGGCATGCTGGCAGCGGAAAAGATCAAAGATGAACTACCAATGTGGATTTCCCCTGCCGATGTTGGAGCCATTATTCAAGCGGCTTGTTTAGCACATGATATTGGAAACCCACCGTTTGGCCATGCAGGTGAATATGCTATTCGTGAATGGTTTGACGATGCATCACATGGCAACTTTTTAGAGAAACTTTCCCCAGAAGAACAAGCCGATGTGCGTCAATTTGAAGGTAATGCCCAAGGTCTACGCTTACTGACTAAAATTGACTACCATCCTAATGATGGTGGCATGCGTCTGACCTATGCAACGCTGGGAGCTTACTTAAAATATCCATGGTTGTCTAAAACCATCGAATCGCAAGGCAATACTCCTGCCAGTAAACGTGCCAAATTTGGCTGCTATCAGGCAGAAAAAGAAATCCTGCAACAAATCGCAGAGCAACTCGGACTGATTCAACTGGGTGAATATCATTATTGTCGTCATCCACTGACTTATTTACTTGAAGCTGCAGATGATATTTGCTACGCCCTGATTGACCTTGAAGATGGCATTATTTTAAACATGTTGTCTTATGAAGAAGTTGAACCGATTTTTTTAAGCTTGCTGGGTGAATACAGCGCACCAACTGAACTGTCGATGCCAGATACGACTTGGCAGCAAAAAATTGCAGCCCTGCGCGGACGAGTGATGAAACGTCTGGTTGAAGAAGTCACATCGGCTTTTGCTAAGCATCATTTTGAAATTTTAAACGGACAACTAGCTGGCAGCTTACTGCAATACTGCGCTGCTGATATTGAGTTAGGCATTAACCGTGCAAAGGATTTAGCCCGCGATAAAATATTTGAACACCCACAAAAAGCGGGTTTGGAAATTATTGCCCATCAAAGTTTACAAAACATTTTAGATGCCTTTATTCCGCTCACTACACCGCATAAAACATTGAGCTTTAAAGAACAACGCTTAATGGCTATTTTATGTCGTTCTGGTGCGCACTTTGGTAGCAACCACTATGAAAATATCATGCAGGTCTTAGATATTATTTCTAAATTTTCAGACCACCAAGCGTACAACTTGTCTCAAGAGTTACAAGGCAATAAGGCAGGATTAATTTAAATAAGTCATCAACATCCAGTTTGATGATAAAGCCATCAATCCGAACTCAATTTTCCGTGAGCCTTTTGCCTTTCTGCGCAATGCTCACTACTATGCAACCATTGATAAAAAAGTGAATCGCACAACATGATCGGATGTCTTATTGGTGAAGTCTTCGCACTAGAAGCACCCACCGTACTTTTAAATGTAAATGGTGTTGGTTATGAAATTGATACACCACTGACGACCTTCTGCCAACTACAAAAAGGCCAGAAAATCACCTTATGGACGCACCTTGCCGTGCGTGAGGATGCTCAACTGCTTTATGGCTTTTTGCATCAACAAGAAAAAATCATTTTTCGCACCCTATTAAAGGTCAACGGTGTCGGCCCTAAAATGGCTTTAGGTATTCTTTCCACGCTCAGTGTCGACATGTTGATTCATACTGTCGAACATGAAGATATCAACACACTGGTTAAAGTACCGGGTGTGGGTAAAAAAACCGCTGAACGCCTCATGATCGAATTACGTGATCGCTTTAAAGCGATGTCTTCAGGCACAGTGCCAAGCAACTCAACCGTTGAACAAATCCAGTTCACAGGCAACTCTGCCGTGGCAGAAGCTGAAGCGGCGTTGCAGTCTTTAGGTTATAAACCTTTAGAATCACAGAAATTGGTCAATGCTGCAAAAGGTGATTTTACTGAGGCGAGCGACATCATCCGTGCTGCACTCAAATCGATGAATAAATAATCCAAATAGACACACCAATACACCTAAATTGGATACACGAAGGCGACATGAATGTCGCCATGTTGGATTGGGATATAAGGACATATCCTCAATCCAACACAAGATTTTTGTTACTTTTGATCTTTCAAAAGTAAGGCAATGCCTACACAATGGTACCTAAACACAAATCATAATTTGAGGCTGTGCCTCGAAAGTTCAGCCAGAGATTGATTCAACTATATGCAAGACCGTCTCATCGGTGGTTCCGAAAAACCCGAAGATCATATCGACCGTGCTATCCGCCCGACCTCACTCGATGACTACATTGGTCAGCCCGTGGTTCGTGAACAAATGGAAATCTTTATTGGCGCAGCCCGTGGTCGTGGTGAAGCACTCGATCACACCTTAATTTTTGGTCCACCGGGACTAGGTAAAACCACACTTGCCAATATTATTGCGCGTGAAATGGGTGGAAACCTCAAGTCGACGTCTGGCCCCGTATTGGAACGTGCTGGGGACTTGGCAGCCATGCTGACCAACCTTGAAGAAGGTGATGTGCTGTTCATCGACGAAATCCACCGCCTTTCACCAGTGATTGAAGAAATTCTTTATCCTGCCATGGAAGACTACCAACTCGACATTATGATTGGTGAAGGTCCTGCGGCTCGTTCAATTAAGCTCGACTTACCCCCTTTTACTTTAGTTGCCGCAACCACACGTGCTGGACTCCTCACCTCTCCTTTACGTGACCGTTTTGGCATCGTGCAACGCCTTGAATTCTATTCCGTCGCTGACTTGACGCATATTGTGACTCGTTCTGCCAATTTGATGGATGTACCTATTACACGTGAAGGTTCAGCAGAAATTGCACGTCGTTCACGTGGTACGCCGCGTATCGCCAACCGCTTACTACGTCGAGTTCGTGACTATGCACAAGTCAAAGGTACAGGTGAAGTGACACAAGACATGGCTCAGCGTGCCCTCGATATGCTCAATGTCGATAAAGATGGTTTAGACACTTTAGACCGTCGTTATTTGAGTATGTTACTTGAACGTTTTGATGGCGGCCCTGGTGGTGTAGAAGCCCTGGCAGCTGCTATGGCTGAAGACTCAGGCACATTAGAGGACGTGATTGAGCCGTATTTGATTCAACAAGGTTATGTCATGCGGACAGCCCGTGGCCGTATTGCCACCAATATGGCATATTTGCAGTTTGGTATGACACCGCCGGAACCGAAAGACAAATAAATAATTTTAGAGGGAGAGTTACTCTCCCTTATTTTCTGCGGACTAAACACAAATGCCACAGCCAAAATAAGCAGCAGCTTAAAATAACCATTCATTCCCTTATCCTTATATTTTTATAGCCATACAGCGCTTAACTCCCCCAACAGTCATGAATCACAATATTTGACATCTTGTGCCATTGGAGTGAAATCTCATAATGCTAAACTGCGACGCATTAGTACTTTGACGTGCATCAATTTTAAGACCCTGTCCTTAAATATAAAAGCGCCAAGTCAATCTAAATCGACTCGTACAACTGGAAAAACGGAATACTCTCATGGCGAATAAATTTGAATTCAACATTCGTGTCTATATTGAAGATACTGATGCAGGTGGCATTGTTTACCACGCCAATCATATTCGCTTTATGGAGCGTACCCGTACAGAGTGGTTACGAGCTTCTGGTGTAGATCATTACTGGCATCAAAAAGACTATAACTTCGTTGTACACAAAATTAATGTGAAATATTCACGTCCAATTTTAATGGATGATTTAATTACTGTTACAGCAAGTGTTGTTTCGTGTAAGGCTACGTCATTTGTGTTGCAACAAAATATTTATCGTGGTGAAATCATGCTTGCATCAGGTGAGGTCGAATTGGCATGTATCAGTTCAGAAATGAAACCACGTCGACTTCCCGATGAAATCCGCGAACTGATTCTAAAAGAATTAGGACAAGACTAAAAAAATTATTGGCACATGTAGTAACTATGGCAACTCAACTCGAATCATCTCTTCAAGTTTCAGATCTAATATTACAAGCAAGCCCAGTCGTACAACTGGTAATGCTGGCTTTACTTTTGGCCTCGCTGTTTAGCTGGTATCTGATTGCCAAGTTACACATGAGTTATAAAAAAGCACAGGCAGACGATGACCATTTCCAAAAAATTTTTTGGTCAGGTGCTGAACTGAATACGCTGTATAACAATGCGCAACTTAACTCCAAACGTGTCGGCCTTGAGGATATTTTTTATCAAGGTTTAGGCGAGTTTTTAAAACTAAAAAAACGCAATGCTGCTCCAGCACAAACCATTGAAGGCACAGAACGTATTTTACGCGTCGGTCTAAGTCGTGACCAAAGCCAACTTGAACAAGGCTTAGGTGCTTTGGCCAGCATTGGTTCTGTGGCCCCGTATGTTGGCTTATTTGGTACCGTTTGGGGCATCATGAATGCATTCATCGGTTTAGCAGACGTAGATCAAGTCACCCTTGCAACGGTTGCACCTGGTATTGCTGAAGCCCTCATTGCTACAGCGATTGGTTTATTTGCAGCGATTCCTGCAGTATTGGCATTTAACCATTACACAGGAAAAGGCGAAACGGTTTACTCCGATCGTGCTTTATTTGCAGAAGAAATGGTTGCGTTATTACAACGTCAGTCTTTGGGTGAAACTAAGGAACATGACTAATGGCAATTCAACGTTCAGGGCGCTTCGAGCGCATTAAAAAGCCACTAAAAAGTGAGATGAACGTCGTCCCATATATTGACGTCATGCTCGTATTATTAGTGATTTTTATGGTCACCGCACCCATGATTACCAGCGGCATCAATGTCGATCTTCCTCAGGCCAATGGCAACCCCATTGAATCAAAAGATGCACCTGCAATGGTCAGCTTAGATAAAGAAGGTCGCTATTTCCTTAAATATAAAACACACAGTTCAGCTGAACCTTTGGCTTTATCTGAATTGACGTCTATTTTAAGTGAAGCACAGCAACAAGCTCAGGCTGAAAATAAAACTTTAACCGTTGTTGTGGAAGGTGAACAGTCACGCTCTTATGGCGAAGTCATGTCGCTCATGAACAGCCTACAAGAAGCGGGTCTCAGCCAAGTTGGATTACTCACAGAGCCATTAAAGTAATTTATGAAAGATTTTAAAAAGCCACCTTTTAAACAAAAAGCCATCGCGCTTGGATTTACCTTTGGTGTCCATGTGATTGCTGTTGTTGGCTTACTTTATCTTGGTATGAGTAAACCACCAGAGCCACCGAAGCAAATTAGAACTGTGCTCATCAAACCTGAGGACTTAAAGCCTGTTACGCTTGAAGAAACAGAGTTTACGGAAACAGCACATGAAAATGTAGCCAAAGAAATCACACAAACTGCTCCGCCAGTTGTAGAGCCTGCACCTGTTATCCCAACTGCACCACCTATAACACCCGTTGTGCCAAAGGTCGACGCTCAAAAGGCAGCAGCGGATGCTAAAGCTGCTGAAGCGGCAGCGCGTAAAGCTGAACTACAGCAGCAGATTCAGGCACGTGCAAAGGCTGAAGCTGAAAAACTACAAGCTCAGCAAGAACGTGCTACTGCCCGTGCAGCGGAGCAAGCTAAAAATGCTGAGAAAGCCAAAGCAGATGCAGCGGCGAAAGCTGAAGCAGACACCAAACGCCGAGCAAACTTAGAAGCATTGAAAAAAGCAGAGGCAGTACAAAAAGCGAAGCTAGAGGCACAAAAGAAAGCAGATCTCGCTAAAAAGCAGCAACAAATTACTGATGCCAATAAGGCTAAAGTTGCGGCTGATGCAAAAGCCAAAGCAGATGCAGATAAAGCCAAGGCTGCCGCTGATGCAAAACGTAAAGCCGATGCGGACAAAGCGAAAGCCGCCGCTGATGCGAAAGCTAAAGCAGATGCCGATAAAGCCAAGGCAAATGCTGATGCTAAAGCTAAAGCAGATGCTGCGAAGACCAAAGCTGACGCTGATGCGAAACGTAAGGCTGATGCGGATAAAGCTAAGGCAAATGCTGATGCAAAAGCCAAAGCCGATGCAGAAAAAGCCAAGGCTGCTGCTGATGCAAAACGTAAAGCCGATGCTGAAGCGAAAGAGCGTGCAGCTGAAGAAGCACGTGCTTCATCTGCAAAACAAGCTGCCGAAGAAGCCGCGCAAAAGAAAGCAGAAGCAAAGCAAATTGCTTCAACGGCTAAGCGCGACTTTGAAAATAAAATTAAGCGTGCTTGGGATACCCCAGCAGGTTCAACGGGTAAAACCGCGACTGCACGTGTCACGCTTTCGGATAGTGGCGCTGTACGATCTGTGATCGTAAGCTCCAGTGACCCTGACATGAAAGCCAGCGTCGAAGCAGCTGTTCGTTCTGCTGCACCCTATCCAATGCCTTCAGATCCAGAAGCACGCCGGCAAGCACAAAGCTTTACTTCATCCTTTACTGCGAAATAACCCAAATCCCTCTGAACAGTCAGGGGGATTTTTCCAGCCATATTCACAGTATTTTTAAGTACTCAAATGACTTATTTTAAATACGTTTAATCTGTTTTAGCTTTCAATAACAACCATTACAACATCTTTAATTTCAGTCGATATTTCACTCCATACAAGCGAGTCGCTACTGGCCCTTATCACACAGATCTACCTACGCGTTTTTGTATTTACGTTTAAACGACTTAATTCTTACTCATTTTTCACAGTGTTATAACAGATCAGTCATAATTTCATGCTTTTAATATTAGAAAATCATGCCATTATGTAGAACAATTAAACCCACAATAAAAGCCGTTTGTTTGAGTAAATAACGAATGATGGAAATGACGCGTAAACACCTTCTTAGCCTAGCCATTTTAACTGCTTTCAGCCCAGTCTTAGTGACTCAAGCGCATGCTCAGCTTCATTTAGAAATTGCAAAAGCACCTGAAGAAGCGCCTAAAATTGCAATCGTACCTTTTAGCAATGACAGCAGTCTCTATCCCATTATTGAAACGGATTTAAACCGCTCAGGGAAATTTACCAGCGCTTCAAAAAATTTGCCTGCAACAGCCAGCATGAATAATCCGAACGCAGCCAACTGGCAAGCAGCAGGTGTTCCATATGTCGTTACAGGAACAGTAAAAACCACTGAAAATGGTAGCTACGAGGTTCATTACCAACTGTATGATGTCCAAAAACAACAATATCTTTTAAATGAATTATTAACTGTTCCAGCATCACGCGTTCGTTCTGCTGCACACATGATTAGTGATGCCATTTATCAAGCATTAACTGGTATTCCAGGAGACTTTAGCGGTCGTATTGCTTATGTGCTACGTAATCCAGCTACACCGGAACAACGCTATACACTACAAATCGCCGATACTGATGGTGAGCAACCACGTACAATTTTAACGTCCCGCGACCCAATTTTATCACCTGCTTGGACACCAGATGCCAAGAAAATCGCTTATGTATCGTTTGAAACCAAACGCCCTGCAATTTATGTCCAAGACCTTTCCACAGGTGCGCGTGAAAAGCTTGCTAGCTTCCGTGGTCTAAATGGTGCACCAAGCTTCTCTCCAGATGGGAAAAGTATGTTGTTCACCGCTTCTATGCATGGCAACCCAGAAATCTATCAAATGAACTTGGAAACCCGTCAACTGCAGCGTATGACCAACGACAGTGCCATTGATACTGAAGCGCGTTATGCACCAGATGGTAAGTCATTTATCTTTACTTCTGACCGTGGTGGTTCTGCGCAAATTTACCGTTATGACTTGGCAAATAGCAGCTATAACCGTCTGACCTTCCGTGGCGCATTCAATGCACGTGGTACGCTCAGTGCCGATGGCAAAAAGCTGGCACTGGTCCACCGTCCAAGTGGTAGTAACTATAAAGTCGCTATTCAAGATTTAAACTCAAGTGTCACCAATATTTTAACGCCAACCAGTTTGGATGAATCACCAAGTTTTTCCCCAAATGGGCAGATGGTGGTCTATGCAACGCGTGAAGGTTCACGTGGTTTGTTATCGATCATGTCACTGGATGGCCGTTTCCGTATGAATTTACCAAGTGAACAAGGTGAAGTCCGTGAACCTGCTTGGGCACCCAAATAACTTTTTAATGACTAGTCATTTAATAATCATCAATTTTCATGGAGATGAAGAATGAAATCGATCAAACTTTTAGCCCTTCCAATCTTAGCGACTGCTCTTGTAGTTACAGGATGTGCGAGCCGTAAACCTGCTGCAACAATTGAAGCGGGTCAAAACCCAAATGGCTCAACCACAGTCAATACTCAAGGTCTAAGTGAAGATGCAGCTTTAAATGCACAAAATCTTGCAGGTGCATCGGCAAAAGGCGTGACTGAAGCCAACAAAGCATTTTTAGCAAAACGCGTTGTACATTTTGACTATGACAGTAGCGACCTCAGCAATGATGATTACCAAACGCTACAAGCCCATGCGCAGTTCTTAATGGCAAATGCAAATTCGCGCGTGGCGTTAACAGGTCATACCGATGAGCGCGGTACACGTGAGTACAATATGGCATTGGGTGAACGTCGTGCCAAAGCGGTTGAAAGTTTCTTAATCACCACAGGTGTGAGTCCAAACCAACTTGAAGCCGTTAGTTATGGTAAAGAAATGCCAATCAATGCAGGCCATGACGAAAATGCATGGAAAGAAAACCGTCGCGTAGAAATTAACTACGAAGCGGTACCACCACTTTTAAAATAATGCTGGTATTACAACTGAAATAAAAAAAAGCGCTCCTTTCGATGAGCGCTTTTTTATGACTTAAACTTGTTCAGGCTTGGGATTTTCATCAGACTCTTCAGCATGTTGCATAGATTCAATCATGTCATGTTTATTGAACTTTTTATACTCAGCTTTTGCTTCGTAATCTTGCCACGCTTTTTTCACGCTATCGTCTGAAATATCATCTAAGTTAATCCCTTCGCTCGGCGTTGGAGTCGCATCAAATTTTTGCGTTGTCATTGTTGTGCTCCTATTTTTACCTGATATTCCTTCCATCAACATAGCACTTTCCACAAGACTTGCAAGGGTAAAATCGCAGCAAATAGTCGAGTTTAATTGTTCTTTTGTCTCGTTCTCGACTAAAATATAGCGCAATGTTGATTTTGTTACGTATTCAAGTTTTAGTGGAGTCCTCCCCCTTATGTCATATCTCAATCTGTCCCAATTTTTAGAACAACAAACGGGAAATCTTACGCCTGAATTGGCACAAGTGATTAGCACCATTGCTGCTACTTGCCAAACCATCGATCAAGCTTTACAAAAAGGTGCTTTAGCTGGTGTCTTAGGTAGCGCGCAGCATGAAAACGTGCAAGGTGAAGAACAGAAAAAACTGGATGTGATTTCAAATGATTATTTGATTGATGCTCTAAAAGTCCACCCACAAGTTGGTGGCTTAGCGTCTGAAGAATTGGATGAATTCACGCCAGCTCAAGAAAATGGCAAATATTTAGTTTTATTTGACCCACTTGATGGTTCAAGCAACATCGACATCAATATGTGTGTGGGTACTATTTTCTCAATCTTGCCTGCAAAAAATGCAGTGACACAAGCTGAAGACTTTATGCAAGCAGGCAACCAGCAAGTTGCTGCAGGTTATGTGCTTTATGGCCCATCAACCATGTTGGCATTAACAGTCGGTGCAGGTACGGTGTTCTTTACCTTTGACCCAGAAACTCAACAATTCTTGCTCACCTCTGAAAATATTCAAGTGGCAGCAGATACCAAAGAATATGCCATTAACTCATCAAACCAACGCCACTGGGAAAACCCAGTAAAACGTTATATTGAAGAACTTCTCGCAGGTAAAACAGGTCCACGTGAGAAAGACTTCAATATGCGTTGGGTAGCTTGTATGGTGGGCGACATTCACCGTATTCTTTGCCGTAGCGGGATTTTCATGTATCCATACGACCTCAAAGATCCGAAAAAAGCAGGTCGCCTGCGTTTAATGTATGAAGCAAACCCTATGAGTATGCTAATTGAACAAGCTGGCGGTGCATCAACAACGGGTCGCGTTCGTATTTTAGACATCGAACCAACTGACCTACACCAACGTGTCCCAGTGATTATTGGTTCTAAAAACGAAGTCGATTTAGTGACCGGCTACCACAACTAATTTTTTTTAAATGCGCATAGCCATCTGAAGCGTTATGCGCATGAGTCTCTCCCATGTCAATCGTTTTTCTTGAATCAAAAGACAACCCAAAGATTAAACATCTGCGCGGTTTAATAGAGCAAAGTAGCTACCGTAAAAAGCAAGGTCAAACTGTGCTTGAAGGGACACACTTAGGCTTAGCTTGGGTTGAAAAAAAGAAGAAACTCAATTCTATTTTCACCACTGAAAATGCACTCGAACACCCTGATATTTGCGATATTTTAGATGAATATGAAGGTGCTGTTTTTGTCATTGCTGAAAGCCTATATCGTGACTTAAGCACATTAGGAACCACTTTGCCCTTCTTGGCAGTTGTAGACTTACCAAGTTCAAGCCAAAGTGTAGACTTTAGCTTGGATACCTTGATTTTGGAAAACATTCAAGATCCAGGCAATGTAGGCACACTACTCCGTTCTGCTGCTGCAGCAGGTATTAAGCAAGTTATTTGTACCAAAGGTTCTGCTGCACTCTGGTCACCACGTGTATTACGCGCAGGCATGGGTGCACACTTCTCACTTAACACCTATGAAAACGTTGCCATCGAAGATGTACTCGAACGCTTTGAAATTCCAGTGTATGTGACCAGCTCACATCAGGCTGAAAGTTTATATCAAAAAGATTTAACACAAGCTTGTGTCTGGATCTTAGGCAATGAAGGCCAAGGAGTTTCTGACTTTGCTTTAGCACATGCTCAAGCACTGAGCATCCCACAGCCCGGTGGCCAAGAATCTCTCAATGTCGCTATTGCGGGTTCAATCTGCTTTTTTGAAATGGTACGACAACGACTTTAAAATCGTTAAGTTATATTAACTAAAGTCGGCTCAGCAGAAAAAATAGATTACACTAGAAAAAATAATTACTTGTGTTGTCAACCAAACCATTATTTCCAACGTTATAGGCACATGATCGAGGAAATAATGGTGGGTATCCGATGACAGGATTTTCCATCTCTATGGATTTAGCACCCAAACAGTCTAAAACGCAAGATTCTAGTACTCTTAAGAGTACCGCCGAGTCTCGCCTAAAAAACTTCATGCAAGAAGTGACTGGTCGTGCGTTAGTAATGATGGAAAGTGCTACCCAAAACCAGCAGGGTATCGCCATGGATTTGGTGCAAGAAGCCTTTATTTCATTACACAAATCTTATTCCGATCGATCTACGGAAGAATGGTATCCCCTGTTCTATACCATTCTAACCAACAAATTACAGGATTGGCGTCGTAAAGAAGCACGTCGAGCACAACCCTTTTCTTTCTTTAAAAAAGTCAGTCTTGATGATGACGATTTTGAAGTCAATGAGGTGGTCGATGAAAGAGCGCTGAATCCTTCAGACTTTTTAAGTCAAGCTGTCACTGCGGATGAAATTCAAGAAGCCATTGCTGGTCTTCCCGTTCGTCAGCAGCAAGCATTTATGTTACGTGCATGGGAAGGTTTTGATACTGCAACCACTGCACAAATCATGAATTGCTCTGAAGGCAGCGTTAAAACTCATTACCACCGTGCGATTCAAGGCTTACGCAATGCTCTCGCACATTTGAATCCACATCTAGGAGGATCATCCGAATGAAAGATGATTTCTTAAAGCAAGTAACCTCCAAACTTGATGGGCTCGCGCAACACCACAAAAACAAACCCGTGGTGATGCAACATGTTCTTGATGACATTCAAGATCAAAAGTCCTCACGTTATGGCCTTTGGAAAATGTCTGGTTTTGCTTTAGCTGCGGCTATTGCTGGCTTTGTCGTACTTCCGAACTCTATAACCCTTGATGAAAAGCCACATAACCAAGTGGTTTCGACTCCTAAACTTTCACCTCAAATGGTTGAAGATTTAGAAATGTTATTGGTTTTAGGTGAGGACACTGTTCCACATGGCAGCTAAACGTGTCGCTTTCGCACTTTGCACGCTAGGTTTTTTACAAACCAGTTTTGCAGGTTTTGATCGTTTTTGGATTTTTTCTAAAGATGCAGATACCCAAGTGTCTGAAACATGGGAGTCGTTGTCTGAAGAAGAACAACGAGCGTTGATTCAACGTTACCAATCCCTTAAAGAACTGCCCGATGCGCAAAGTGCAGCCCTGCAACAACGTATGGACTGGTTTACTCAGTTACCTGAACAAGAAAAGCAAAAAATGCGTGACACTTGGCAACAGATGAGCACCCAAGAACGACGTGATTTACGTGTACGCATGCAAAAAGCAGATGCAGATGAACGTGTGAATATTCGAAATGAATATATCAACAAGTACATCCATAGCAACACTGCTACACATTAAGATGCCTAGTTGAATGTAAATACTTTAGAAACAGCCATAAAAAATGCCTCATGTGAGGCATTTTTTATGGCTACATTTATATTTTTCGTCGTTGTCTAAACCACGCTAATGACAACAATCCAAGCACCCCAAGGCCACCGATTGAGCCACCACCACCGCCACTCGCTTCCGTATTGGTATTTTTAGCGGTGTTCGTAAAATACATCATCGCAGATTTAGACTCTTCAGCCTCTGCATCATAGATCACATATTCAATTTCATAAGGGAATGGACTGAAATTATTGCGGACTTCGACTTCAATATTGCCGCCATAACATACATATTTTTCATATTCTCCCGGACAAGAACCTGTACGTTCTGGCTTAATATTAATGCCTGCATCCTGACGTACAATACGAATAGCAAGATCCTTTCCATTCGCATCACGGTGAAATGCTGGACGCTGATGTTCTGCCGCGACTGTACTAATCGGTCCATCACCATCATCACTATCATTTGCAAGTGGATTTACATTGAGTTTTAAAGTGCCACCATAATTCAGGGTGTATTCATCCGTTTTGGCAATAGGTTGTATATTGCTAAACTCCGCTTTTAGAATCCCCGAAGAACTTGCCTGCGTAGCCTTACTCTTTACACTATATTGGCAATACACATATTCCGTGCTTGTTGTAGGCTTACCATCGGTGCGATAAATCATGATTTGTTTTAAATCATCCTTCCACTCACAGCGTAAAGTTGGATCCGCTCTGAGTTTTGAGGTATCCAACACACCATCTTTGGCGCTGAGAACACCTACACCTAATACCTGAGTTTCAGTAATGGTATAATTTTCAGTGTTCATTTCTTTTAAAGCCGACGTTCCATCAGCAGTGTTGACCACAGCCTCATCTTGCAAGACAAACTGAAAGGGATCGACATAAATCGCTCGGTATTTTTGATGTAGTTTGGTTGCCGCTAAAAGCTCTTTATAACGCTTTAACTCTTCATTAAACTCGATCAAAAAGTCTGGATTGGTGTTTTTATCGGCGATTAATTCTTCCAATTCCTTAATATTATTCTCATACGCCTGAAGACGTTCTGCCTGCGAGGTATTTTTCAAATCAGCAATATCCGCTGCTGCTAAACGACGCAACTCAACCGATCCAATATCACAGCTGTTAGCTTCCGCAGGTGCTAACATCAATGTTCCGTCGACAATACGGTCTAGACCACGCTGGTCACTATCATTGCAGCTCAATTTACTGTTGGTATCTAGTAAATCAACTCCTCCACTATTCACTTTTGGAAAATACATTGGGCGGAATAAATTATATTTTGATGGCGAAGTTAAGGAACTGAGTAGACTTCCTATAGCCACATTTTTCACATCAATATTGGTATCTGTCGTACCATCGAGTATTCGTGCACTTGCTGCCAGTTCACACTGACTGGTTGCAGTATCAAACGCATTGTAACCTGCCGTCACACCGGCATCATATTTGTCGGATAGTGTCTGAGAACCGACATAGCGGCATGATGTATTTCCATTATATGCAAGTACATTGTAATACAACGACTTCGTACCGAAATCATCATAATCCAAAACGCTCGCGGCACTGTTTTCTACAATGGTGTTATTTGAAAATAAGAAACTACTTTCAAGACTCAGATTATGCTCTCGGGTATTAACGGCATACAAGATGCTCCCGTTTAGAGTATTCACAGTATTTTTTGCGATCGTATTATTCGCCATAGCAACTTTTGGGTTACCACAAAAATCGAATGTATTTAGATTCGATATCTGACCATTTGAAATAATACTATTCGCTCTAAACTCTATATTCGTTTTTACATCCAACAGCCCTGCATAACATTGCATTGCAAGCACACTACCTACAGTCGCTTGGTTACCTTGTAATACACTATTATTTACAGTCACCTGATGCTCACCAGAACCAACGAGATAGAGTGCTCCGCCTTTTTTATCCGACTTTGAGTTTAGAATTTGTACATTATTTAAGGTTAATGCTCCACCGACCAGTAAAGCACCGCCTTCATCTGCCGAATAACCATTTTCTAGAATGACATTCTCTAGCGTCAAACTGGTCTTGGTAATGGTATTAAATAAACGTGACTTTCCACCCGCATCAATCCGTGAAGTCAGCTCACCTAGCGCTGGATACTTAAAAGTGATGGGATTTTTTTCACGATCTAAATAAGGGCTTTTCCCAAAAACCACCACTTTAGACTCGGGAACAATTTCCTTACTCAGCTTATACGTCCCGGCTGCTAACTGAATATAATCGGTTTGACCTGAACCCGTATTCCCAGCACTACAGCCGCCATAAGCCTTATTTAAACTGGCTGTTTTGATTGCCTCACGGAGTGAACATTGATTCATGTTCACATTATCTTCATCATCAAATGTGTTGACATGAATTGTTCTATCTTCTGCAGCCATTAATGTCATAGCAGCTACCACCATGACACCCAATAGTCCTTTTTTAAAGTGTTTCATGTTCGCCCTTTTCTTTTTATTTTCGACGCAGCAAAATTAAAGCAAATAACCCCAGTAAGCTCAGAATACCCGTGCTTCCTCCAGAGGTTTTAATTTTGTCACTTTCCATATGATTTTGCGGTTCCTGTACAATTTGTACATTCACTTCAACGAACGGAATATGTTCATCAAAACGTGTCGTGGTTGTGACCAGCTGTAACCTGAAAATATCAGCACCATGCCATGCTCCATTTGGCGTGTAAGTAATATTTCCTAATTCATCAATCGCCACTTTACCTTTCGATACCGTTTGCGTCTGCTGCACCCGCATACAACCGGGTTGCCATTCTTCACCATTTGGCGCTTTAGCCGATTTGAACAAGCTTGCACATTCGGTTTTGGACAGTAGATCACTATCTCCAAGCAGATCTGCAACAGAAAGTTTAGCTACTTGCCCCGCTATCAGATCTTCACCAATTAAGCTAATGGTCGTTGGGACCTCAATCTCAATTGCACCACGGTCACAAAAGGTATTATTCGTATTTCGATTCACACCACGTTGATCTGAATTTTCACAGCCAATTAAAGAATCCGTTGTGTTTACAACCACTTTACCCTTGTTCACAATTGGAGAATCTAACCAATGCGTCTGACTCATTAAAATGCGTGGACGGATATAGCCTAAAAATTTTTGGTTGGGAACAATATAAGGACACAATAAACTGTCAGCATCTGCAGACATGGTTTTACACTCACCCACCACATCACTGCCTGCAATCAAAGCGCCAGACCAAAACTCATTCGGATAATAACTCGCACCACTGCCACAGTCACTTTGCGTGACCAAGTTGTTCTGAAGAACTGCTTTACTTAAATCCCCAGCACAGTTTTGTGTGATGGTATTTTCAGCATTCCCTAAAACGATACTATTGGCCAGATAAGCCAAGTTTGTAGATGGATTGAAATAAATCCCTTTACTGTTTCCCACCACCGTTAAGTTATTCAAAGCCATGCCATCTCGAACATTAACGACATAACCTGTATTTTTCACAAAGGTACTACTGACCAGACGTGATGCTAAACTGGATAAGGTTGTATCTTCTTTAACCGCTGCATTATTGACAGAGTAAATATTGGCACTGCTTGCATCTGTTGTTTTATTTTCTTTGAAAACTGAATTATAAATCCGAAAAGAAGGCGCGTCCCCATACAAAATAGCACCTTGTGCCGCTTGGTTTTGCTCAACCAGAGTAGAGCGAATTTCAACTAGACTACGACTGGTACCATCTTCGAGCAAGGTTGCGACATTGTAAATCGCCCCCCCTTGCACTGCAAAACCACCTGTTAATTTGACGTACTCAAGACCTAAATATTCATTGTTATAAATTAAACCACCTTGATTCACACCGCAGTCTTTCGCACAGCCCTGTAAAGTAACCTCTTTTACTAACACACGAATTAAAGCATTCTCAGCATTATCAACCCTTAATAAGTTGTCAGAACCATTCATTTTTAAGATGGCATTACTTAAACCCTGAACAGTTTCTTCCCCCACAGAACTGTCATAACTTGTTCTGAGTGTTAAATCTTTTTTGATTGCAAGATGGGTATTTAGCACATAAGTTTTATTTTTCTCAAGCATGACGGTGGAAATCGCATCTTTGCCCCCGCAGCCATAATAACCCGCCTCAGGCATACCTTGATTAATATAGTCGATAGCTTCGCGAAGTGAACATTCCGTGTCATTTTTGACAATATCGTCAGTGATGGTCACTTTAATATTGTCCGAATAGGCATGACTCGCCACCAATAGCGTAGCTACACCTATGCTCTTCTTGAGCATAACGATCTCCTTGCTTTTATTTTATCTTTTCTTTTTATTCTTAGATTGCAAAATCCCTGCAATATCTAACAATTTTTCGTACTCTGTCACAGCTCGGACAATTTCTCAAGTAATATTATGATTTACCGATATTCGTCAATTAGCGCATAAATTTGTCTGAGGTTTGCATTACTCAGTTTGGTTTTCTCACCTTTTAGCAGTTGAATTAGTTGTTCTAAACTTTGCAATAATACCGAGGTTTGATGTGGCCCATGTGCGAGTAAATAATCAATAATCTGTTGATCGATATGAATCCCACGGCGCGATAAAACCGACATCACCAATGTAGAACGATCGGCATACAAACTTCCATTTGGTACTTTCACACTTACAGCCTGCGTCAGGCGAGATTGTAAATCGGGTAGTTCAAGTTTTAATTCAATCGGCGCAACACGAGAAGAGAACACCAACTGCCCGCCTTCTTCATTGTTGTAGTTGATCAGGTGAAAAACAGCTTTCTGCCAATGCGGCACACCGCTGATGGCTTCAATGTCATCTAAAGCGACAAGGTCAAAACGCTCTAAAGAAGTAATTGCTTCTGTTGGTGCATCCAGCAACTCAAGTAATGAAACCTGAATCGCTGATTTCCCCACATCTAAATAAGAATCACAAATTGCTGAAAGCAAATGACTTTTCCCAGAACCCGCACCACCATACACATAAAAACGATTCATTAAACCTGCATGTAACTGACGAATCGCATCGATAACAGGCCCCCATCCCGGCCCAGAAAAATCACTGATTCGAGCATCGAGTTGGGGTTCAATATCTAGTTGCAATTGACGCATGCTGGTTTGTGTATCCTAAAGTTCTTTATGGTCTATCTGATCAATCTTACTTGAATTTTCAGATGCTTGCTGAGCTTTTACCGCTTGATTTTTTAGTTCAATATCGACATCGACCTGATCAGTTTCAATCGTAATTGAACTCGCGGATGAATCTTGCACAACAAAAGTAGGGGTACTATACATTGGACTATTTTCATAAAACTCACGTGCATGCCTTAATAAGACCACAATCACAGCAGCCACAGGCAACGCAATCAACATTCCTAAAATACCACCCAATTGCGCACCAGCCAGTACTGCAAATACTACAGCAACTGGAGACAAACCAATCTTATCACCTAACAAGAACGGCTGTAGAATATAGCCTTCCACTGCCTGACCAATCATAAAGACCACGCCAACCAAGAGTAGTTGCATCCAATCAATACCAAACTGGAATAAACTTGCAATCACTGCGGCAATAATCCCGACAGCAAAACCTAAGTAAGGAATGATACTGCACAGCCCAGCCACCATTCCAATAATCAAGCCCACTTCAAGTCCAATCAACTGTAAGCCCATTGCATAGACCACACCCAAGAGCACCATGACCAAAAACTGACCTTTGACAAAAGCGCCAAGTACACTATGACATTCTTTAACAATGACTAAGGTCTGTTCTTCATATCGCCGTGGAATAAGACGACGGAAACTGTCCAGCATGCGATCCCAATCTAATAAAAAATAGAATGCAATAATTGGGATCAGTACAACCGTACCACCAATCTGAATGAAGTTCAGTCCAGACTGAGCCAATTTGGCAATCATAGCCTGAATACTGTCAGCACTATAGTTGGTCTGTACATATTCCATAATCGCAGCTGAAATCTGATCAACATCTAATTCCATTGGGACCAAATTAAAACTGTCAGATAACCAAGGGAGGAATTTATAATTTGCCCAATGTATACCTGAAGGAATGCTGTTCTTCGCATACATCAGCTGTTCCCACACCAGTGGAACCAAATACCAAAATGCCAATGTAATGACAACGCCAATACCGATAAAAACAGCACTAATAGACAACCAACGTGGTAAGCCAATTTTATGCAGTTTATCGACCAGTGGACTAAACAGATAAGCGACTAAAAATGCACCAATAAAAGGTAAAACAACAGGCTTGAGTAGATACAACACCCAGAGTATGAGCGCGATTCCTGCCAAAATAAAAATACGTTTAAGTGTACGATCTTGCATGCAATCTCGCCTTTGTCAGATTTAATCGTTATTGAGAAAAATATTTTAGTAAAGATAACATTTTAGCGCAGAAATAACATATGTGTTTCGTATATTCAGGTATAATCGCCCCGCGAATGCGGAGACTTCATTATGAGCAACTCAACTTCTACCCCAAACACTGGTTTAAGCTACAAAGATGCAGGTGTCGACATTGAAGCGGGCGACGCGTTAGTCGATCGTATCAAATCTGTCGCGAAGCGTACTACTCGTCCTGAAGTAATGGGCGGATTAGGTGGCTTCGGTGCACTTTGTAAAATCCCTAAAGGTTATGAAGAACCTGTTCTCGTATCTGGCACAGACGGTGTTGGTACAAAATTACGTTTAGCATTGAATTTGAACCGTCATGACACGATTGGTCAAGACTTGGTTGCAATGTGTGTAAACGATCTTCTTGTATGTGGCGCTGAGCCATTATTCTTCCTTGACTACTATGCAACTGGCCATCTTAATGTAGATGTAGCTGCAAACGTAGTTACTGGTATTGGTACAGGCTGTGAACTTGCTGGTTGTGCATTGGTTGGTGGTGAAACTGCCGAAATGCCTGGCATGTATGAAGGCGAAGATTACGACTTGGCAGGTTTCTGTGTAGGCGTAGTTGAGCAAAGCAAAATTATTGACGGCTCTAAAGTCAAAGCGGGTGACGTTTTAATTGGTGTTTCATCAAGTGGTGCTCACTCAAACGGTTACTCTCTACTTCGTAAAATTTTAGACGTGAAAAACGTTGACTTGACGCAAATCGTTGATGGTCGTCCACTTGCCGATGTTGCAATGGAACCAACACGTATTTACGTGAAGCCTATTCTTCAGCTTTTAAAAGAAGTTGATGTACACGCAATGGCGCACATTACTGGTGGTGGTTTACCAGGTAACTTACCACGCGTATTGCCGAATGGTGCTCAAGCTGTTGTGAATGAAGCATCTTGGGAATGGCCAGAATTGTTTAAACTTCTTCAGCGCGAAGGCGGTGTTGAACAGTTCGAAATGTATCGCACATTCAACTGTGGCGTAGGTATGGTCTTAGTTGTCGATGCTGCTGATGCGGATAAAACAGTTGAACGACTCAATAACCTGGGTGAAAAAGCGTTTACTATGGGGCATATCGTAGACAATGCTGAGTCAGTTGAAGGCGCAGACGAAAAAATCCGTGTGGTATTCGCTTAAGTCATATGATTAAAATTGCTGTTCTGGTTTCAGGAAGTGGATCAAACCTTCAAGCCTTGATTGATGCCAATCTGTCAGGGCAAATTGTGGGTGTGATTTCCAATAAACCTGAAGCCTATGCGCTACAGCGTGCTGAAAATGCAGGTATTGCGACAGCGGTCATTGAACACAAACAGTATCCTCATCGGGAAGCTTTTGATGATGTCATGCATCAACAGTTACTCGATTGGGATGTGGAATTGGTGGTTCTTGCTGGCTTTATGCGTATTTTAAGTGAGAAATTTGTCAGTGCTTGGGAAGGGAAAATGATCAACATTCACCCTTCTCTTCTACCGCATTACAAAGGTATGCATACCCATCAGCGCGTCTTGAATACTGGCGATCAACTGCATGGCTGTACCGTGCACTATGTGACGGCTGAACTCGATGCAGGTCAAGCTTTGGCACAAGGTGTACTGAAAGTTGGTTCACATGATGGTGTGAATAGTTTGGCCCAACGTGTCCATACGCTTGAGCATATCATCTACCCGCAAGTGGTAGAGTGGATTTGTACACAAACGATTCAGCATACAGACCAAGGTGTTCTCTACCGCAATACACTGATGCACGAGCCGATTCAGTTTTGCAAATTTTAAAATAAAAAAACGCCTCCAAGGAGGCGTTTTTTTATGGTTGCTAAAAAGTACTATTAAACATTTTCTTGAATCAGCATCTTAATCAAAGTAACCGTTTCTTCTGGTCGCTCTAAAGGAAACATATGGCTTCCCTCAACGATTTGATAAGGAATGCCAAATTTCTTTTCCACTATTTGTGGAAACCCTGGACCAATAAAAGGACCTTTTTCAGCAATCATTAAATGCATCGGCACTTGTGGTTTACCCTGAGGTAGCCACCATAAAGAAGGATTGGTCCTGAAGATATGAACTTCATCCATTTTCGCAATCGTAAGTTCAACACCGCCACGGACGCGATCTTCCGTTAAAGCATAGTCAATATAAGCTTGAAAACAGTCTGGATCAAAGTCTTTATAAAAACCTTTTGGACGTAAAAGTTCAGCTGCTTGCTCACGGCTTTCCCAATGGTCACGACGCCGTAAAGATAGCGCTGCTGGTGACATGGTATCAACCATTTTTAACTTCAACATTTTCGCAAAGTGTAATGCAAATGAGGCTTTGCCCATGATCAAAGGCGGGTCCATCATGATGACTTGTTGAAATAGCTCAGGACGCTGTAACGCCGCCTGAAACGTCAACACTGATCCTAATGAATGTCCCAAACCAATCACTTTACGACCCTGTGCCTGACGAACAATACTGTCAATCACTTGCTGAGTTAAGCTTTTCCAATGGTTATCAATCGGGTAGTTTTTATCTGGTCCTAGTAAAGGGACATAGATCACATCATACTGATCTGACAATAAATCAAATAATTTCTGATAGACCTTAGAAGGCACGCCATTGGCGTGCGCAAAATGAATTAAAGGTTTCATTGGAGTTTCGTGGTCTGTTCAGATTGCATTTGATTTGAAAGTGAAGATGCAAAACCAGCTCCCATAGATGCACCTAAACGGCCTAATACAGCATCTAGTGGGCTATGTACCACCGTATAATCCATCACTTTATCGGTATTTAGTTCACGTTTTAAAGTATGTAAATTACCAATACGATCAGCAATACCCAGTTTGACCGCTTGATCCCCTGTCCAGAAAAGACCTGAGAAAAGTGCAGGATCGTTCGACTTTAACTTTTTGCCACGACCTTGTTTCACAGCATTAATAAAATGCTCATGTACATTATCAAGTACACCTTGAACATGTGCACGCTGCGCAGGGTTAACGGGTTGTGTCATTGACAATAAAGCTTTGTTTTGACCAGAGGTCATGGTGCGGTCTTCAACACCCAGTTTTTGCATGAGACCATTCACCCCATAGTTCGGCATAATCACACCGATTGAACCCACTAAACTCGAAGGATTCACCAAGATTTCGTCCGCAGCAGATGCGATATAGTAAGCACCTGATGCACCTGTATCACCAATCACCGCATACAATTTTTTATCGCTATGCGCTTTTTTCAAATATTGAATTTCTTGCCAGATTTCATCCGACTGAACCGGAGAACCGCCCGGTGAGTTAATATTGAGCACCACCGCTTGGCTTTGTTTATTTTCAAAAGCTTTCTTTAATGATTTAATCGTGTCATCACTGTTTACGCTTTGCTCATCAGCGGCAATGGTACCCACAATATCAACTACAGCTATATGTTTAGATGCAGTTGCATCCGTACCACTGGTCGAACAGCTCTTGGTCATGGCAATCAGAATAAACAAAAGGTAGGCAAAAGTTAGACATTTGAAAAAGATACCCCAGCGACGTGCACGACGTTGTTCTTCAACTGAAGCTAAAACTGCTTTCTCTAAAAGTTTCCATTCGTTTCCTGTCGGCTGTTCATGTACAGGCTGTTGTTTCGGCGTTTCATTTTCTGGTTTTGGTGGCCAATCGGACATATAACAATCCAAACTTGAATAAAATTGCCCTCATTATATACACTGATTTGTAGAAAACTGTCGAAACCGTTTATTTTAGCCTATAATATTTTATGTTTTTATCCACATGTACCATTGACTCTAAAGAATGACTAAAGCACAAGAGCAAAACTCGACTTATCGTTTACTGCGTTTTGTAAGCAAACAACCTATTAAATTTGCACGTTTTTTTGCTAAGGGTTTAGCAGGCTTAGTCAATCTTTTAAAAATCAGTAAAAACAATGATGCTCTCAGACTCAACTTAAAAATTGCGCTGCCTGAGCTGAGTGATGAGCGACGCGGAGTGATTGCGAAGCAAGCAGTACGTAATGAACTGACCACCTATTTTGAGTTTTTTAGTATTTGGGGTTCAAGCAATCAGAAAAATATTGAACGCGTCCAAAAAGTACATGGCGAACATTTGCTACATGAGGCGCTTGCTGCTAAAAAAGGTTTAGTCTTAATCGTACCTCATTTTGGCACATGGGAAATTATGAATAGTTATGTTGCCCAATTTACTGAAATGACCATTATGTACAAGCCCGTGAAGGATCCTGGCGCCGACTTATTTGTTCGTGAGGCACGCAGCCGTGAAGGCGCTCACCTTGTACCGACCGATGAATCAGGGGTACGCCAAATTTTTAAGGCGCTCAAACAAGGGGGAACGACCGTAATTCTGCCCGATCATACCCCAAAACAAGGCGGTGAAATGATTCCTTATTTTGGCTTTCCTTTAGCTTCAAGCAACCTGAGCGCCAAACTGATTCAAAAAACCAAAGCCAAGGCTCTATTACTTTATGCTATTCGTAATGATGATGGCTTTGATATGTACATTGAAGAAATGAGCGAAAGTATTTATCAAGGTACAGCCAATGATGGCACCTTCGTCATTCACCAAGCCATTGAGGACTTGGTCCATCGTTATCCTGAGCATTATCATTGGACCTATAAGCGCTTTAAGGCCAACCCTAAAATTCGAGCACTGTATAACCTTCCCTTTAATGAGGCTGTGACCCGTTTAGAGCAATTGCGTATGGAACAACAGATTCAGTCGACTGCAACCACTGTCGACTCTGACGTTGTGTCGTCAGTTCAATAAGCCCTGTAGACTGCACAATAAAACCGATACTACCTTGCTCTACTGTTGTTAAGAGTGGGATATTTAAAGCTTTCAAACGAGTTTGCGTTACTGTACTTGGATGTCCATAACGGTTATTGAACCCTGCTGAGGCAATTGCTAATTTCGGTTGATAATGTTTTAAAAACGCATAGGCTGAACTATGTCGACTGCCATGATGCCCCAAGACCAATACATCAACTTTTAAGTCCGGATAATCCTGTAATAATTGAAACTCGGTTTGCCAGCCAGCATCGCCCATAATCAGAAAAGACTGATAAGGCTGTACATCCTTCACCTGTATATAGACCACACAAGATAGCTCATTTTGCTGATATGGCACTAGTGCCAATTGATTGGCTTTCGGTGACAAAATTTTGATTTCCACTTGTTCAGACCAGTGCCAGATCTGACCTTGTTGACAATAGTTAAAGTTTGACGTAGTTGCCACATCCAATTGCTGATTAGAGTAAACTTGATTGATCGAAAACTCATTTTTTAATGTGGCATAACTTCCACTATGATCTTGATCCAAATGTGTAAGTATCAGCTGATCTAATTGGCTCACACCTTGTTTCGATAAAAATGGCTGAATAATCTGCTTAGCAACACTAAACTTTGTTTCATCGTAGGAGCCACCAACATCAATCATGGCATGCTGTTGACCATGCTGCATATACACGGCTTGTCCCTGACCGACATCAAGTACGATTAACTCAAAAGGACGGTTTTGGCTGCTAAACCCCAACAAAGGAATCAAACCTAGCACCAGCCATGATTTTGGTAGACTGGGTTTGGGCATAAAAACAATGATTAAGAGCACAATCAGTAAAATGACTTGCCAAGTATTGAGAGCAATCGGGTACAACTTAATCGGTAGTAGCGCATCCAGCACATTGAGTATGCCCAATAAAAATACCAGCACCCAATCTGCCAACTGAAACAAAAGGCTGCTCAGCGGTTCAAAAAGATAAAAAGTAAATGCTGCCAAAACCTCCAGTGGTACAACCAACAAACTGATCAGTGGAATAGCGACAAGGTTACTGATCGGGCTCACCCATGAGATTTGCTTGAAGAAAATAATCACCAAAGGCATCAGAGCCACAAATATTTTCCACTGCGACTCAACCAAAAATTTTAGGCTAAAAACGAGTTTTTTCTGCCAAGACTGCGGGCGAGTCAAATCCAGCCGAATAGTGGTTTGATAAATGCGTAAAAGCACAAAGCATGCACCATAGGACAACCAAAAGGCCGCTGATAGAATTGAAAAAGGATCAAAAAGTAAAAGAAGTGATGCACTCAATAAGAGTAACGTCAAAGCTGAAATTTTCTGTCTGAGCCAAATCAACACACTTAAACAGAAACAACTGAGTAAAGTACGAAGTGCAGGAATTTCAAAACCAACAAAGGCACAATACAGCAATACGCAGCAACAAAATGGCAGTAACAATGCATAAGGCCGTGGGATTTTTAGAAAAATCTGTGGCCAATAACGATTCAGCACCTTTTGTAACAGCCAACACAGCATCACGGCAAAGATCAGCACATGTGGCCCAGAAATCGCTAATAAATGGCTAATGCCAAAGCGTTGAAAAAAGGCTGTCGTCTCCTTATCTAAGAAACTTTCATCCCCGGTCAGGAGCGCTAGAATTAAGCCCTTATGGCTTAAGGGCTGGCTATAAATAAAATGACGAATGTTTAATCGCTGATGTTCTATACCCAGTTGAATTTTATTGAGTACACCCTGCTGTTTTCTTAAATAACTGGTATAGCCTAATGCAGAAATTTCTGACTCAGACAAGGGGTGTATGTGCTTGAGTTTGAAACCAGACATGAGATTACGTTGCAGATACCACTGCTCAACATCGAATACACCTCGCACCGCATAACTATGTGCAGGACGTATTTTCCCTGTCAGTCGGTAGTATTTCCCAAGTTCCAAGACCGCTTGCTCATCCGAGATCCTTTTTTGAAAACTCAACCATTGCACTGGTTTCACATGTCGGTTCAAGACCTGTATTTCTTGCTGAATAGTCTCAGCACCCAGTTGGTTAATTTTTTCTATATAAACAATGACTTCAGTATCTTCAACTTTTGTTTCTTTATAGGCTAGACGCTGTTGCAAAGCCGATTGTGCATAATGATATCCCGCAGTTAAAAACAACATAGAATAAATCAGTCCACCTATAAACTGCAAAATAAAGGCGTGTTTGTGCTGAAAGAGAAAAAGCTGTAAAGGCAAAAGGACGATGACCAAAATCAGCGCTGGATAAAAAAGGTGATTTAGAATGGGGACGTTCTGCCCCATCAATGCAATTCCTACAATCCAAGCAGCAGCATATAAAAGCTTCATTCTTTTATTCAGTTATTTTTTTTATTGGTGCCATAATAAAGCCCACCGAGGTGGGCTTCAATAGATAGTGGCTTTATCTCATATTTTTATCGGCACTCAGCCTAATCATTGACCCAAAGACCATCTTGCATATGCAAAATAGAATCGGCGGACTGAGCCAGTTGTTCATCATGTGTCACGATCAACATCGCCATATTGAACTCCTGACGTAAATCCATCAGCAGCTCAAAAATTTTGCTTGCTGTTTTACGATCTAAGTTGCCTGTCGGTTCATCTGCCATCATTAATGCTGGCTTGGCCACCAATGCACGCGCTAATGCAACACGTTGACGTTCCCCACCCGAAAGCTCACCCGGTTTATGGGTTAAACGATGCGTCAATCCTACACGTTCGAGTAAATATTCGGCTTGCTTTTGTACATCTTTAAAGTTGGTGCCTTGACGTAACATCAGTGGCATTGCCACATTTTCCAAAGCCGTAAACTCAGGCAACAGATGATGGAACTGGTAAACAAAACCTAAGTGTTGGTTACGTAAATAACCACGCTCAGCTTCATTCAAACTGTCAAAACGACTACCCTGCAAAAAAACCTGCCCAGAACTCGGACGGTCTAAACCACCCAAGACATGCAACAAAGTACTTTTACCCGAACCACTCGACCCCACAATCGAGACAAATTCGCCTGCTTTGACTTGTAGCGAGAGACCTTTAATCACCTCAACGGTCGACTTACCATCGGTAAAATGTTTTTCAATATTTTGCGCTTCTAAAACAATTTTACTCATAGCGTAATGCCTCCGCAGGTTGGATTTTTGCAGCACGCATTGCAGGATAAATAGTTGCAAGGAAACTTAAAACTAAAGACAGTGACACAATGGTTAATACATCTTGCCATCTTAAATACGATGGTAAGTAATTGATAAAGTAGGCATCAAACAGATGAAGTCCCATCACATTGTTTAACCAACCCACAAAACCACTGATTCCAGAAGCGAAAACAATGCCGAGAATCGCACCCGATACCGTACCAATCACACCAATAATCGTGCCCTGAACCATAAAAATACGGGTAATAGTTGCAGGTGAGGCACCAAGGGTACGTAATATGGCAATATCCGATTTTTTATCGGTCACTACCATTACCAAGGAGGACACAATATTAAATGCAGCCACCAAGACAATCAGGAAGAGTAATAAGCTCACCATGGCCTTTTCCATTTGGATCGCACTAAACAAATTTCCGTGCGTATAGGTCCAATTCGAAGCATAAAAACCGCTTGGCAGATCCATGACAATTTCATCAGACACTTTAGGTGCTGCAAAAATATCATCCAATTTCAAGCGAATGCCTTGCGCACCATCAGGTAAGCGTAACAACGTTGATGCATCATTCAAGGCAATATAGCCCATCATCGAATCGACCTCAGCACCAATGCTGAAAATGCCCACAATTTTGAAACGTTTAAAACGCGGTACCACACCCGCTGGTGATGGCGTTGCCTCAGGTAAAACCAAAGTCACACTATCATTTAAACCTAAACCTAAGGCATCGGTCATTTGTTTGCCTAAAACAATACCAAACTCACCTTTTTTTAAGTTATCAATACCGCCTTCAACCATGTGGTCTTGGATAATCGAAACCTTTTTTTCATATTGAGGTTCGATCCCCGTGACCATAATTCCAGCCACTTGGCCTTGTGCCGTAAGCATCCCCTGCAATTGAGTAAACGGCGCTACGCCTGAGACGTGTTCCTTTGTCTCAATTTTTTTTGCAAGTTCAGGCCAATCTGTTAAAATTTGTGTTGAAGAAACAGTGGCTTGAGGTATCATTCCAAGTACACGTGTTTTCAGCTCTCGGTCGAAACCATTCATTACAGATAAGACTGTAATAAGTACAGCCACACCCAGTGTCAGACCGATCATCGAAACCAGTGCAATAAAAGAAATAAAGTGGTTGCTACGCCGTGCGCGAGTATATCTCAACCCTATATACAGCGAGATTGGTTTAAACATACCATCTAGTCCGAGGTCATAATTATGGAAAATTTACAGCATCAAAACGTTCAAACAGAACGTCGTGTGATGTCACGAATCGATGCGGCCTTGAGAATTAACTATCAGATCATTTCTGATGATGTTGCCCTGAATGACCCTTACGATCCTAATTTTGTTTTACCGCGCTATTTTCTACTACTCGCAGAATTAGATCAATTTGATCATGCACTAAACTACGAATTAGAACAATTATCTGAAAAAGATCAACAAATTGCTCGAATCTTATCCCTATTTAACCAGAAATTAAACCTGATCACGGGGTCTTTGTACGACACAATTGTACAAACCATGTTACCTACGCCTGAACATGTGAACTTTTCAGAAAGTGGCTTGAGCTTCTATAGCGAAAAACAAATTCAAGATGGTACCTATATCCACTTAACCTTGAGCCACCCTGAAAACTTCTTCCATATTGCCGCGATTGCGCAAGTGGTGTACAGCAATGAAGAGGAAAATGGCAAGTGCCGCACGGGAGCATACTTTATTACCTTGCACCCACAAGATCGTGTCAAACTGGCCGACTGTATTTCTTTGACTGTCGAAGATCATTAAAGCCAAAACCTTGGACTAGTTTTGGCTTTTTAACTTTTGGGCAAGTTTCCGGCTTGCCTGAAGGTCTTTATAAAAGTAAACGAACAAACCTGACAATAAAACCACTGCACCCAAAATCACCATCATCGAAAGTTTTTCTTGATTCAGCACAGCACCTATAAATAAAGCAATCATCGGTGTCATGACGGTAGTCAGCGATAAAGTCGTAGGTTGAATTTTCTGCACCAATTTAAAATAACAGAACATCGCAATCAATGATGCCATGACGACCGTATATAGCAGCGCCAAGCAAGTTTTCAAATCGGGCATTTGCTGCGGTGCATGCTGCCAAATAAACGGCACAATACATATAGCCGCCAATGTCGACACCAAAATTGAACCTGTCGCTTGTGCAACGGGTTCAATATTCGCATTGACTTTTTTCACCCAGAAAATAGAGGCTGCATAAGAAAATACACTCAGTAACATCAGTCCAATCCCAAACGGATGGACATGCTGTGCTGTACCTGCAAGGCAAATTATCGCAAGTCCCAGCAGTGCAATACACATTCCAAGCCACTGCATCGCACTCAAATAAGTCTTAAAGTAAAAACGTCCGATCAGTCCTGCCATAATCGGTGCTAAGCCAAACATCAATGCAATCATGCCTGAACTAATATAGTTGGTCGCCACATAGGTAAAAAACTGCGAGCCAATCAAGCTAAAAGAACCAGCCAAATAGCTATGCCAAGCAACTTTATCGGTAGGGAAATGTCGCTTTAAAACCAATAACAAACAAATAGCCAAAGGCAGCGCAATGAAAAAACGTAATACCAACGCCCACAGCATATGTAAATCGGTCACACTCCACACAATCGCTAAAGGCGTTGTGGACCAAATAAAAACCAATAATCCATAGGTTGCCATCAGATTGGCTTTAGAAGACATAATCAGCTCGATGCTAAATGGCAGTTTTGCGTTTTTGCTTTTGAATGGTTTGGTCTAAAGAACTAGAAAATTCGCGTTTATCACGCTCAGAAATAGGTGGTGGCCCACCCGTATTTACGCCTGCTCCACGTAATGAATCCATAAAATCACGTAAATGTAGGCGGGCTTTGACATTGGCTGTAGTATAGATTTCACCACGTGGGTGAATTGCGATTCCACCCTTTTCAATCACCTGTGCTGCCAGCGGAATGTCTTGTGTCATCACAATATCATTCTCTTTCATGCGTTCGATGATTTCTTTATCCGCGGCATCGGCCCCACTCATCACTTGAATTGAATTTATACGAACGGAAGGCGTAATCCCGACATTTTGATTGGCCACAAAGGTCACTTCAAGCTGATAACGATCTGAAGCACGTAAAATCACTTCACGTAAAATTTTAGGCAATGCATCTGCATCGACCCAGAGTTTAAATGGCAGCACTGCACATCCATAAACAAAAGAAACTACCTTAGTCTAACAAACTCAGTGCTTGAGCATAATAGATAAAATCGCTCAAAATCACCTATACAAAGCTCGCTTCATACTTTTTAAGTATCAGATGAAAATACTTTGTTCTTTTGTCTATCAAATAAAGTAAGGCTTTACTCTTTTTTTGATGATTTTCTAGTAAAAATAGAATATAGCACTTGAAATATAGAAATAACCCTCGATTTAATAGGGATATATAACCTCATTCAATCGTGCATATGAACAATCAAAATAGTCCAGAAATAATCACCATTGATGACCAAAACTTTGGTAGCCACGTCGAGCATTGGAATTTACTCACAGATAACCCTGCACAAGATGTCCCTAAATGGTTAGGTTTAGCTTTAAATGCACCAATCATGCCGATGGGTTTATGCCAGACTGAACAAGATATGGATGCGGGTTGTTGGCTCATTCAAGGTCCAAGTCAAGCGGCTGTTCAGCTGACTCAAGTCATCGCGGTTGAAGACAATAAACCCAAGGCTGTTAAAACTGCATTTCCAAGTTTTAATAGCCCCTATAAAGTGTCTGCTGTGGTTGAACGCATCATTCGCGGTGAATCCAACACACAAGCCGTTTTACGTTTAAACTTAGGCAATAACAGCATCGTCTACGCTTATGACAGCTTATATAGCGTCAATCATGCTCAATACGAAAAAGACCAAACCTATATTGCACATCTCAATGCATGGGCATATGAACTAGAAGCGGTCGCAGAACACGAGCAACTGGTGGTTGATGATCCTGCATCGATTAAACATCATCGTGCCTTGAACGATATTTTGGCAGCAAACAACGGCATTGCTCCTGCAAACCTGCAAGAACAGATTGATGCATGGGAACCAAAGTCGGATGATGACAAAGAACCTGTGACTGTCGATTTTTCAAAAATGGTCGCTTATTTGTATGGCGAAAAGATCGGTCAGGAAGATGAAGCATGGTTCCAAGGGAATATTATTGGCAAAACTAGCATGCAATTTATGGAACAAGACTACACTCTGCTTGATGTTGCCTTGATTCATGAAGACAACCAACCCGCGACACTGATTCGTATTGCCACTAAAAATCCAGAGTACGCCAACTTTAATATTGGACAATACATTCGCGGCAACATTTGGATTCAAGCCAATATTTACTCATTAAATCAATAATTTATAAAAATAAGCCAACTCAGCCTATGCCAGATCGATGTATAGGTTGCGTTGGCTTTTTTATTTATATCAGTACGATTTATTTTAATTTGAATTCATTTGTATAAAACTTATCCACATATTTTATTATCTCTTGGTATTTTAAATTCATTTAAAAGAACTTTTATCCACAGTTTTAAATTCAATTATCTTATTTTAACGATGAATAATAAAATCCTAAGTTCTATGACTTTCAGATAGTTAGTTATTGGTAGCTACTGGCTTCTGGGTTAACTCAGCATAAACTTGAATATTTAAGTGATTATGTATAGTGGAGATCTGATTATTTTTAATTAGTACTTTATTTAAGCATTTTTTTATGTTAAAAATACAAACATGCAATAGGATTTTAACGATAATTAAATCGGAATAAAAACTTCCATGAAAATTATGCAAGAAGAAAATATACAGCATGTTGAACATCAGTTAGAAAAGCGTTATCAGCTTGACGCTTATTCGTGCATGTTTTTTGTGTTAGGCATGATGATTTCTGCCTACTTCTTACATCAGTTCATCCTGTAACTGATTTCACGTCGCAGCCCAATTCAAAAAAGCCAACTTTGTTGGTTTTTTATGTCTAATAATATCTGCTACGCCGTATCACTGGATCATTCTTTCCATGTTCTACGCTAAGAAACATGGCACCCGCAAAATTACTTGTATCTCATAAACAAAGTTGCTCCCTCCCCCCTTTACTTGTCGCACTCACCTACCATCGCACAAATCGTTAAAAAGTTTTAGGCTTTTAGATATGCCTGCACTTACAAAATAGCAATTTTATATATAAAAAAACCTGTAAGTCTAAACTTACAGGTCTCTGAAAATACTATAAAAATTAGAACAAACGGTTCATACCATTTAAAGTCGCTACACGATATGCTTCAGCCATCGTTGGATAGTTAAACGTCGTTTCTACGAAATAATTGATGGTATTGTTTGGACTATTCATCACCGCTTGACCAATATGAATAATTTCCGAAGCGTTATTACCGAAGCAATGCACACCCAGCACTTCCAAAGTTTCACGGTGGAATAAAATTTTCAACTCACCCACTGTGTCACCCGTAATTTGCGCACGTGCCAAATGACGGAACGAAGCCTGACCCACTTCATACGGAATTTTTTCTTCGGTTAACTCTTGTTCAGTTTTACCAATCGAAGAAATTTCTGGAATGGTATAAATTCCTGTCGGAATATCAACCACAGGTTCTACACCCACTTCACCGCTCATATTTGCACCTGCGCAACGACCTTGGTCATATGCAGCAGAAGCCAGTGAAGGCCAACCAATCACATCACCCGCAGCGTAAATGTTTTCCACTTCGGTTTGGTATTGATCATTGACTGTAATTTGACCACGGCTGTTTGGCGTAATACCAACATTTTCTAGACCTAAGCCATCCGTATTTCCAGAACGACCGTTACACCACAAAATAGCATCTGCTTTAATTTTCTTACCACTTTGCAAATGTAGCACCACGTGATCATCATACGTTTCAAGATGATCAATCTGCTCATTATGGCGAATCAAGACCCCTTGTTGACGTAAGTGATAAGACAAAGCATCAGAAATTTCATCGTCTAGATAACTCAACAATTTGTGCTGTGTATTAATCAAGTCAACTTTATGATCTAACCCAATGAAAATAGACGCGTATTCACAGCCAATCACACCCGCACCATAAATGATGATTTTTTGGATCGAATAATCAAGGTCTAAAATTTTGTCCGAATCGAATACACGCGGATGGTTAAAATCAAGCGCCGCAGGACGGTATGGACGGCTACCCGTTGCAATCACGATTTGTTTGCACATGATCGTTTCTTTAATGCCTTCAGGGCTAAATACTAAAACCGTATTTTGGTCTTGAACATAGGCACGACCATGGTAAATATCAATTTTATTGCGGTCATAAAAACGTGAGTGTGTATCAACCTGTTGTTGAATCACTTTATGTGCATTTTGAAGCACTTGCTTCATTGTAAACTGACGCCAGTCGCCCATTTTTTTAAACATTGGGTCACGGCGATAACGGATAATACTCGATACCGTTTGACGTAAAGCTTTACTTGGAATGGTCCCCACGTGGGTACAGTTACCACCGAGCTGCTCACGCACATCCACAATCGCAACACGCTTTCCAGATTTGGCAAGTTTCATTGCCGCGCCTTCACCCGCAGGGCCTGAACCTAGAACGACCGCATCGTACTTAACGAAAGTTCCACCAACGACCTCTTTTTTACGTGGCATTCAACGCTCCTTCTTCAAAAACTTATTACTTATCTTGGGCATATTATGACGTAATTGCAGGCAATTTGCTGTATTTAGCTTACATATATTAAGTGATAACCACATTTAGTAAATGAATAGTATTTCCGCCCTATCAATTCGCATTTCCGCTATACTAATACTGCTATTTTTAGCATCTCCCCCGTCAAAAACAGTGGAATAGTTGAATATGTCTGAAAACCGTAAACCTGAGCAGGGTATCAAACTTCGTGGCGCAGAAAAGGTCGCGCGTATACCTGTAAAAGTTATTCCTACGGTTGAAACGCCACGCAAGCCGGATTGGATTCGCGTGAAAATGGCAGCACCCGAAGAAGTGCAACGCATTAAATCAACCCTACGTGAACAAAAACTGCATACCGTTTGTGAAGAAGCTGCGTGTCCAAACCTCCCAGAATGTTTTGGTGGCGGTACTGCAACCTTTATGATTATGGGTGACATTTGTACACGTCGTTGTCCTTTCTGCGACGTGGCACATGGCCGTCCAAATGCACTTGACGCAGACGAACCACGTCACATGGCTGAAACGATTTCAAACTTAGGTTTAAAATATGCCGTGATCACATCTGTAGACCGAGATGACTTACTTGACGGTGGTGCACAGCACTTTGTTGACTGTATTAAAGAAGCACGTGCATTAAGCCCGAATACTTTACTTGAGATTTTGGTACCTGACTTCCGTGGTCGTATGGACATTGCGCTTCGCATTATGACTGAGTGTCCACCTGATGTGTTTAACCACAACATTGAAACGGTGCCGCGTTTATACAAAGCAATGCGTCCAGGTTCAGACTACCAACACTCTTTAAATCTGTTGAAAATGTTTAAAGAATATTGCCCTGACGTTCCAACCAAATGTGGTTTAATGGTCGGTATTGGTGAAACTGAAGAAGAAGTCATTTCACTTCTAGATGACTTACATGCACACGGCGTTGACTATGTAACAATTGGCCAGTATTTACAGCCTTCTAAAGAGCATGCGCCGATTGACCGCTTCGTTACACCAGAAGAATTTGAACGCTACACTGCGCATGGTCAAAAGCTGGGCTTTAGAAATATTTGGGCAGCGCCGATGGTTCGTTCAAGCTACTTCGCTGACCGTCAATACTATGGCGAACCTGTACCAGCAGTCCGTCGTAAAGCAGACCCTGCGAAAAAGATTGCAGTCCAAACGATTGAAGCTTAATTTGCTGTAGCGTTAAACAGTTAAAAACGCAAAACTTAAAAGCCCTCATATGAGGGCTTTTTTTATTACGAACTTCGTTCTTTATATTTTTCAATTACGTATTCATACATTTCTAACACAGTCATTGTTCAATAAACATCCTAATCTAATTCAAAGTCTAAAATAATCGTGATGCTACACATCACATCAAATTCATTTTATTACACCTTTTTAGTCTACGTTTTGCCTTATTTTCCGTGGAATTTTATAAAACGTATGACTGACCTCACGGTGTAAACAACGGGAGGTTTCAATGGGTTTCATTTTCACCATTCTGTTTTTAATCTGTATCCTCTGGGCTATTTTTTATTTTGAACTCAGTCGCTTGCTTGGCACTGTAATAATTATTTTTGCATCCCTCTTCGCTGCTATTTTTATCAGTCCGTGGTCATTACTTCTAGGTCTGCCCTTAATTATTCTCAGCCTGGTTGTGGTTATTGATCCATTACGCAAGTCTTTAATCACTCAACCTGCCTATAAAACTTTAGCCAAAGCCATGCCGAGTATGAGCAGTACCGAGCGTGAAGCATTAGATGCTGGCACCAGTTGGTGGGAAAAAGAATTATTTATGGGTGCGCCTGACTGGAAAAAATTTGATGGTTATGTCTACCCAACTCTGTCTGCTGAAGAACAATCCTTCTTAGATCATGAAGTTGAACACCTTTGCGGTTTGCTCAATGAGTGGGAAATTCATCACCACTTAAAAGATCTTCCTGTTGAGGCATGGCAATATATCAAAGAACAAGGCTTTTTAGGTTTAATTATTCCCAAAGAATACGGCGGTCGTGCGTTTAGCTCCTTTGCCCAAAGCCGCATCATGAGCAAAATTTCTTCACGTTCCCTAACCACTGCCGTCAGTTGTATGGTGCCCAACTCTCTAGGTCCAGGTGAATTGCTTTTACATTATGGAACTGAGGAACAAAAACAACGCTATCTACCAGGACTCGCCAAAGGCGAAGAAATCCCCTGCTTTGGTTTAACCAGTCCCGAGGCTGGTTCCGACGCAGGTGCAATACCTGATACAGGCATGGTCTGTTATGGCATGTTTGAAGGCCGAGAAATACTCGGTTTACGTATGAATTTTTCAAAACGCTGGATTACACTGGCGCCTATTGCGACTGTGATTGGTCTCGCTTTTAAACTGTATGACCCTGATGGACTATTAGGCGATGCAAGCAAAACTGAATACGGCATCACCTGTGCCTTATTACCTGCCAGTCATGACGGCGTCCAAGTCGGTGCGCGACATAATCCTGGTTCACCCTTTATGAATGGTACGGTCGATGGACAAGATATTTTTATCCCACTCGATTGGATTATTGGTGGGGTGGAAAATGCAGGTAAAGGTTGGCGCATGCTGATGGAGTGCTTAGCCGTAGGTCGTGGGATTTCACTGCCAGCGCTCTCCACTGCTTCAGCTGAAATGGCCTATTTAAGTGTCGGTGCTTTTGCCAAAGTCCGCCAACAATTTAAAATTTCTGTGGGGCATTTTGAAGGCGTGCAAGAAGCCACCAGTGATATTGCCAGCGGTGCGTATATGTTAGAAGCTTTTCGCTATATGGTGACTTGTGGTTTAAATGAAGGTGGAAAACCTGCTGTGATGACAGCTATGGCCAAATACTATGCCACCGAAACCATGCGTAAAATTGTCAATCACGGAATGGATGTCGTTGGTGGACGGGCGGTACAAATGGGGCCACGCAATTTTTTATCACTGAATTATCAGGCCATCCCCATTTCAATTACCGTTGAAGGGGCCAATATTTTAAGCCGTTCTTTAATGATCTTTGGTCAAGGCTCAATGCGCTGTCATCCTTATTTATATGAAGAGCTACAACTCCTTCAAGCAGAAGATACAAAGGCAGCTTTAGCGCCTTTCGACACGCTACTTTTTAAACATTTAGCTTATACTTTTAACCGCGCAGCACGTTCATTCAGTTATGGCATATTCGGTGGCCCTTCAGATGCTTCCGCACAGACAGATGCTTTCTCACGTCCTTTTTACAAAACCATTAACCGTTTCAGTGCCAACTTCGCTTTAACCGCAGACCTTTGTTTAGGCTTACTTGCAGGCGATATTAAACGCAAAGAAATGCTTTCAGGGCGTTTAGCCGACATTCATGCCCATCTATTTATCGCGACCGCTATTTTGAAGTTTTATGAAAAAGGACAACGTAGTGAGGTGGAACAACAGCATGCACAACTGGCTTTAGAAAAAGCATTTGTCCAAATTCAGGATGCATTTGATGGGCTATTTGCAAACTTTCCTATGCGAGCGTCAGCTTGTGTAGTCAAGTTCATCTGTTTCCCTTTTGGTCGTGTTGCCCAGCAACCAAGTGATCAGCTAAAAACGCTATTAGGACTTTCGATCATGGAAAATAATCCTTTCCGTGAACAACTGAAGCAGCATGTTTTTTACAATACCGATCCCAATGACGTCTTTGGGCGTATGGAAAATGCCTTCCAAGCAGCATTAAAGATTGATCCACTGTGGACGAAGTTTAAAAAAGCGGAGTCTAAAGGACAATTTAAAGGCTTAGATTTTGAATCACATATCCAACACGCACTTGAAACAGGATTCATCAACCCTGAGGAAGCCGATCAGTTGATTCATTACAATGCTCAACGCTTCGATAGTATGCTCACCGATATTTTTGATCATCAGCTTGAACAGACACTAGATTTAAAGAATCCTTACAATACTAAGGCTTCCGATATTCAACTATAGCTAAATTCTAAAAACACTAGCACATGGAAACATCTGTAAAACCTCATTTCCTATGGTTTTAGGTGTGATAATAAATTAAGTATTCAGCTATATAACCTTTCATCGGTTTTCGAAACTCCTAAAAAATAAAAGTCCGTCTACGGGCTTTTATTTTATCCACACAATATAAACCAAGACATCAAAGCGAAGTTTTAAATCCAATACACGTTTAAACGGTAATAGAACTCTTCTACTTCCAAACGGACTTGATAGCCCAGTTGGGTAAGTTCTGCTGAAAGATGACGAATATCTTCTAAGGGTAAATGTTTTGGCAGAACTGTAAATACTGCAGTATTTCCCTGTTTCGCACTCTCCTCAATGAGTGAAGCTAAACGTAATTTATAGACTTCAATATCTAAATACGCTTGGTTGGAGATAATTTTTGCCTGTTCGGCATTAATAAAAGCAGCCATCTTTTCCTCCAAATTCGCCCAAGTATTGACTATGAAACTAACGCAGATCAAAACAGCGTATAACGTGATTTGGTAACACTGTGTAGCCATTCCTTAGAGAAATAAAAATAAGAATCAAATCGATTTAAAAAGGTAGCGACTACAATCCAAATTTTTCTGTTCACCAAACTCACTTACCGTTACAGAAAAAATAAATAAAGTTACCATCTATTCCATTTAAATAATAATTGTTATCATTTTCAATATTGTTTACCAATACACCAACTCTCTTCCATGAATAGCACCACTCAAATTGATGCCTTGGTTCATTCGGAAAAAATCCGTCCGAAACCAACCAAAAAGAAAAAAGTCGACACACCACTTAGCTACCGTCTGATGGTGTTATACCGATTTGCACTTGCCTTGCTTGGAGGTTATTTCCTTGCTGCACTCTCTGCATTAACCATTGCCAAAGTCTTTATTGCAAATCCTGTCAATGCAGCCATGAGCGCCACCCTCATTGCATTTTGTCTTAACTGTGCTGCCTTTATTTGGGTCTTTATGGTTAAAAAAACCTTAAAAGTAACGCTCGGCATTGCTGTGCCATGTATTGCCCTGTATGCCCTACTCAAATTTTTAGGATAGTTTTTCAATGCGTGTTGATCAAAAAGCGGAAGGACCGCGCCAATCCATGTCGTGGTTGCATACATGGGCCAGTCTCATTTTAGGGTGGCTGCTGTATGCAATTTTTGTGACTGGAACCCTGAGTTTTTTCCAAAATGAAATTTCTACTTGGATGAAACCCGAAACACATCAATCTATCCCTGCGCAGTCTCAAGTGCAACAGATGCAGGTCGCGCTCAACTATTTACAGAAAAACCACCCAGATGCAGGCAGCTGGAATATTCAACTACCCAACTCACGCCAAACTACAACTGAAGTGACTATTCGTGCCGTTGGTGAAGACCCCAAAGCACGTCGTGGTGGAACACGCATCACCTTAGACAGTGCGACTGGTGAAGTGATTAAACCACGGGATACACGTGGTGGTGGATTCCTATATCGTTTCCATTTTGAATTGTACGGTTTACCCCGCCTGTGGACGCGTTGGTTGGTCGGGATTGCCACCATGTTCATGTTGGTCGCAATTGTTAGCGGCATCATTACCCATAAAAAAATCTTTAAAGATTTCTTTACCTTTCGCTCTGGCAAAGGTCAACGCTCATGGCTAGATGCACACAACGCAACCGCTGTCTTTGCATTGCCTTTTCATCTAATGATTACCTTTAGTGGCCTACTACTGCTCATGTTTATGTTCATGCCTTGGGGAATTAACCAAGCGTATGAAAATCGACAACAGTTTTTACGTGACCAACAGGCCAGCATTATTGAGCAGCCCCAAAAAGCTGAAGATGTGCAGCGCGAAGATCGAGGTCAACGCGACGGCGAAAGAGCGACTCGTGGAGAACGCGGACAGCAACGTGGTGAACATGCTCAAGGTCGTGGTGAGGAACGTCCAAAACCCGAACTCCGCCCTGCACCACTGACAGACTTAGCGCCAATTATGGCAGCGGTACAACAACAGTGGAAAGACAATCCAATTTCTTCAATTAACATTATTTCACCCAATACAGACCAAGCCAAAATTGAGTTGCGTGCTTTGCGTGCTGAAAGTGTCGCGCATCGCAATGTGTATGCAACCCTCAACTATAACGGGGTCACGGGTCAAGATGAAACGGATAAAAATATACGAATCAAAAATCCATCGATTCCAAGTGGCATCTATAACGTGGTCACTGTCTTACACGAAGCGCGTGGCCTCGACTTAGCACTGCGTTGGTTATTATTCTGCTCGGGTATTTTAGGCACGCTCATGGTGGCTACGGGTCTGATTCTTTGGTGTGTAAAACGTGCACCCCAACAGCAGAAACAAGGCTATAAATCATTTGGTTTCCGACTGGTTGAAGTCCTAAATATTGCGGCCATTATTGGTTTGCCTTTGGCCTGCGCGGCATACTTTTATGCCAACCGTTTCATTCCTGCAGATGTAGAAATGCGCCTAAACTGGGAGATCCGTAGCTTCTTTACAGTATGGTTACTCACGCTAATTTATGCCATTTTCCGTACCCACCGCCAAGCATGGTTAGACTTACTTTTATTGGCAACACTGGCTTTCGCCCTGCTGCCAGTGGTCAACTTGATGACAGGTGGTCAGGCTTTGCGGAACAGCATTGCGCAGGGTCAATGGATGATTGCATCGGTTGATTTAGCCATGTGGGTAATGGCAGTGATCTTCTATTTCGCTTATGACAAAGTGAAAAAACATCAAGGTTTGCCGAATAAAAAAGTAAAAGCATCTGTTCAGGAGGCCAAAGCATGATTTGGTTTATGATCATTTGGACTTTAGCAACCTTAGGTTTTTTTGCACTTGCCAGCAGTATGTCTAAGCACCAAAAGCAAATCTTTGCTAAAGAACTAACACTTCAGCAAACACGCTTAGCAACCACTGTGGGTTGGTTCCTGTTAATTGTTTCTTTGCTCATTTGCTTAACACAAGGACATTGGAGTACCGAAATCAGTTATTGGATTGGCGTAATTAGCTTCGCTGCACTGTTTGTTGGACTTTGTTTAAGTTATTTTGAGCAAAAAATTAAGAATATCGCTGTTTCAGTTTTACTCTTATTTATATTCAGCCTAACTTTGCACCTGATCTGAGCGTAAAAGCCAATCTTCGGATTGGCTTTTTCACTTGAAAGCATTAGGCTATCCACAGTTTAAATCTTTGGTTATTTGTATGCCTAAATCTCCTAAAATTCCTGCTGAATTGGTCAATCTTGCAACAACAGGTAATAGTAACGCTCAATTTGAACTTGCTGAACTGTATATGCAAAGTGAAAATGAAGATGACATTACGCTTGCAGAAGAATGGGCGCTCAAAGCAGCAGCATTGGGTCATGTAGAAGCCATGTATTGGCTGGGTGAAGGTTATGCTTTTTATGCCAAAGAACTTCGCGAAGAAGATCCAAGCGAAGCTGAAACCTACTTTGGACATGCACATCACTGGTTAAAACAAGCCGCTGAATTCAAACACCCTTCTGCAATATTAGAATTGGCTGGTTTTTACCGTCGTGGTGATGTGGTTGAAAAGGATGTCGCTAAGTCAATTGAACTGGTACAACAAGCAGCGGAACTGGGTGAAGCTCAAGCCATGCGTGATTTGGCATTCATTTATGAAAATGCCCTAGGTGTCGATGCGGATGAGGTAAAAGCCAAATACTGGCACGACAAGGCAGATGCCGCAGAACAGGAATAAAATCAAAAGCCCATCCTTTGATGGGCTTTTTTACTACTTAAAACTTACGCACAAAAATAATATCTAAATCCTGTTTCGGCACAAAATTCTTTTCTGTCATTTGAAATTGTGTCGAACTGATCTTTTTCACCTGACCATTCCAACAAAATGAAACCAACTCATTCGGGTCACGCTCAATGGTCAGTTTAAAACTTTGAATAGGTTTCGCCCAATTTGCACCCGTTTTTAAGATATAGCCCAAAGCTTGATAAGGGGCATATTGCGACTTGGTCTTTTTCAAACCCGCTTTGAAGTTTTGATCCATACAATAGGTTTTTTCATCCTCTTCTGGATATAAAGAGACCGAACCACCGACCAATGGCATGTACTCATGTTTTACATGGGTCAACGCATTGGCCTTAAACGTCTGCTGCCAACTATAAATAATTTGCGATTCCCAATAAATTTCATCATCCACCTGATAAGGTTTTAAAAGCTGCTGCACCGTTTTGTCCTGACAACGGTACAAACGCAGATTAAGTGTAGAGTCTTGCTGCAATAACCACGGATACATCAAATCTCGATCTGAAAAACCACATTTTTTCAAACCTGCAGTCACATCGACAACGTCACCATTGGAATTGAAGTCACCACCTGCCGTTAAAGTGGGTAAAAATGCACGCACATGCGTTTCTGGCTGAATCTTTTGTGCATTGGCTTGTACTTTAAAGCTTTGAATCAATTGTTCGGTATGCGCAAAATCGCTTTCACGCGAACTGCCCACACGCGGCAAGGGAAATAAAACAGTTTCCGTAATATCTTGAGTTGTAAGATTTTTAAATTGGTAATTCACCCGAATGATGTTTTTACTGATAAACAAATCTTCACTTTGCATACTGATTTTTGGATTTTTCAGATATTGCACACCGCCCGTTGCCACAAAACCCGTGCTGTCATTCGCACTGATCTGCATAGAGATGAACACGCATAGTCCGAGGATCTTTTTCATTTAACGTCTTCTTTTCATGTTTATTGTACTGTTTCCATGCGAGCGCTTGAATGATCAAGCACGATCACTTGTCGGCAGATGCCTTCGGCTTTTCGCTGTTGTTCAAATACAGATGCAGGCATCGCCTCAAAACTGTCAAAGAAACAGATTTCTTGTTCATCTATAGAATAAACCAGTGAATGGTTTCCGACGCCTTCTAAAGTATCGTAATAGACAATGATAAATTTATTTTGCTCAAATGCCTGTTGAATTTGTTGGTAATTGATGGCCGCTAAAACTGGCAGCTTTAGTTGCTCAGCTTCTGCATAACTCAATTTTTCTTGTGCTTGAAGCTCTGTGTCTTCATCAGTATAAAATTGAACATCAAAGCCAAATTTCTTTAATCCGACTGCCAAGCCAATGGTTGTCGTTCCGTTTTCTGCATCGTAACCACAGACCTCTATCAACTGTTCAATATCCGCATCGATATATAAATGCTGGAGTAGCATCCATACTGCATAAATACCGCCATTAGCTTCAAGGTTCATTAAGGATTCAGGGATATTCAAGGCCATAACACAATTCAAAAAAGATGATTGTGTTGATAATAAACAAAATGACTTGAACTCGAAATTAAATAATTATTTCAATTTATCAAAACCGTATAAATTTCAGATATATTAA
>NZ_JBICLH010000082.1:0-102440 GCF_043105125.1 Acinetobacter sp. TYF_19 | reverse complement strand
AATATCCAACTCAAATATACCTGTTAATAACTCATTTGATGAAAGTTAGGCACGAAGAGCACTGCTCTGAGGTTAGACCCAACGAATAGTCATAAACAGTTGTGCTGGCGACAATAGCAAGAGTGAACCACCTGATCCCTTCCCGAACTCAGAAGTGAAACCTCTTAGCGCTGATGGTAGTGTGGAGTTATCCATGTGAGAGTAAGTCATCGCCAGCTCATTAATTCTAAATCCCCCTCCGCTTAATGCAGAGGGGGATTTTTTTATGCTGAATATATTAAATAATTTAAATGAGAGACAAGAAAAATATTAGCTAAAAATAGCCGTTAATATTTAATAGGTTTAGTTTTTATCACTTGAATTTGATGGTTTCTTCTTCACTAAAAGAAATTTTAACTAAGTATTTGTGTATATTTTGAGCATTTAAACAGCTATTTCATCTATATCCGTTGGAAAAGAATGGCTATAGTTAACTCGTGATCATGCAAAATATGCCAAAACAGGTTTTGATTTAGATTTTAATGTGCTCAATAAAAAAGAAACCCCGACATTCTGTCGAGGTTTCTTTGTATTTCAGTGCTTAGATACAACTCCTGTCATATCTCACATCCTGATGCTCAAACTGATTATTATTGTTTTAAGTTTGGGAAACTTCCTGTCTCCTGATGTATTTAATATATGCTGTAAGCTGTTTTAAGGCTATTGGTCACTTTCCTCAGTTTTTGTAAGCTTTGGCTTACACAGATTCATCTTGTTACCAAAGCGGATAACCTTGTACTTATGATTTCTCTACAATGAATGGTGATCGTGCATTTAATGGGGAAGGCAATGCTGAGAAAAAAAGCTTTTTGTTTGTTGATGGCAGTGAGTGCATTTTTTGGATTAATGGCATGTCATGCACAAAGACCAGCGGAGTCAGCAACACATGAACAACAGGACAGTTCTGCTTCTTTAGGCAAATCTATGCAGTTAAAGCATATTGCTGAATTTAATGAGCCATGGGCATTAGCGGTATTGCCTGATGGGCGATTATTAATTACTGAAAGATCAGGACAGTTGATTTTATTTAATCCTATAGATCAGACAAAGACTCTCATTAGGAATATACCTAAAGTGGCTTATGGTGGCCAAGGCGGATTAGGTGATATTGTTTTACATCCTGAGTTTGCACAAAACCATCAAATTTATCTTAGCTATGCAGAAGCAGGGCAAGGTGGTTATGGTGCGGTCGTGATTCGTGCTGATTTGAATTTAGATCAGGCGCAACCACAATTAGACAACCTTAAAACGATATGGAAACAAGTACCCAAGGTGCGCGGGCAGGGACATTATGCACATCGGATATTATTGGATGGTGCAGGGAAATTATGGATTAGTTCGGGAGAACGGCAGAAGTTTGAGCCTGCACAAGATTTAACATCGAACCTTGGAAAAATGATTCGTTTGAATGATGATGGTTCGGTTGCTTCAGATAATCCATTTCAGATGCAGGGTGATGTCGCAAAACAAATATGAAGTTTGGGGCATCGTAATCCTTTAGGAATGGCTTTGGATGCAAAAAAACAACTTTGGGTGGTTGAAATGGGCCCCAAAGGTGGGGATGAGCTTAATTTAATTCAAAAGGCTAAAAACTATGGCTATCCAATCGTTTCGAATGGTGATCATTATAGTGGTGTGAATATCCCTGACCACGCCACGCGGCCTGAGTTTGAAGCGCCAAAATTAGACTGGACACCCGTAATTTCTCCATCGAGTTTGATTTTTTATACGGGACAGATGTTTCCAAAGTGGCAGGATAAAGCCATCATTGGTGGGCTTTCATCTAAAGTATTAATTATTGTAGACACCACAGTACAGCCAGTAAAAGAACTCCAACGGATAGATATGAAAGAACGTATCCGTGGTTTACAACAAGCGAAAGATGGCAATATTTGGGTGATTGAGGATGGGAAACATGCAGATTTAATTCAGCTGCTTTCACATTAATCACCCGAACAGAGTGTTGCTAAGAAAGACGGTCTTAAAGCGCAGCATGTCGATCGGCATTAAAGACATTGGCTTGGATCTGCATCAGTTTTCGTTGTCCTTGTTTACCATTCATCCGCCAATGGGCAATTTTAATATTATCGATCAAGGCGACATCCCCTTTTTGCCACTGGAGCAAGAGTGCATCGTGATATAAGGCTTCAAAGAAGTGTTGTTTTTCCTGATCGGTCCATTCAATTTTTTCACCTTCATGGGTAAAAAGTTCCCATGACAGTTGCATGCAATTAGCCGTGGGGTCTAGTTGAAGCTTTCCTCGCTTCTTAAAGCTTTTTTGTGCAGCTTGGTGGGCAAAAGAATTGGTATTGTTTGCAAAAGCCCACGGCTGGATCATCAACTTTTGAGTGTTCGGGTGTATGGCAACGAAAGGTGAGTGTTTTAAAGTAAGTTTGGTTTCTTTATTTGGTTGTTTGTTGAAACGAAAGGGCCTTTTGTTTAATAGCAAGCGATCAAATAGATTGAGTTTACGTGTTGAAATATAAGAAAAATGATTCCATGCGCCTAAGTATTTTTGTTGTACGCTGACTGGAAAATGGGCCCAAATTTTTTCGAGGTTATTAAACCCTGTTTCGAGCACATGGTTCGCAGGTTCTTGGCAAAACAAGGCAATAAACGTGAGCGAGTCGAATGTAGGCCACCTTCGACATGTGGACCTTGAATTGAGTTTTCAACAGCGCCTAATTGTACCGTATTGTGGTTGAGATAAGGTCTATCATCACCTGCACGATTTTCGCTATATTTACGAATGAAAGAGGCAAACCAACCTGATTTTTTAGGCGTAAATGTATGCCAAGGTTCAAGCTGAAAATGATGTTCGATCAACTCATGAAATTCATACTGACGTTGTAATTTAAAGCCGCGAAATAATAAGATGCCGTACTGATGCAACTCTTGCATAAGCTCTGTACGATGAACTCTAACGTAGGCGGCTAGAGCATCTACATCTGTATATTCGGGGTCAGCAACATAAATTTTGCAATAATCATTTAAAAGTGCGGTGTTTGGGTGCATGTGAATGGTCTCTATTGTTGTTTTTTTTAATTTATTGTATTGGACTGAAGTATTTGGGTGAAGCAGCAGATGTTCAGTCGGCGAGAGTATAAAGTGTAGTTCGAGCGCTAGATGTAATATTTTGTGGTGCAGAAGAACATACCGATAAACGGTGAAAGTCTTAATATTTGATGGATCTAATTTATAGATTAGCGCTTAAATATATACGTTGGACGGAAATGATCACTTGGGAAACATTTGGTATTTATTTATATGTTTTATATCGTTATTTTTAGAAAATTTAAGTTGGGATAGTCATCCTGACAGACCAATTTGATTTGTATTCACGAGTTTCTTCTAAAGTATTGAAGCATATAAGAGGTTCGTTAATATCTGATCGTGATTTGGGCTTTTAGAGAAATATTGAGCTAAAAATCAATACAATTAAAAAGCCCCCGACATCCTGTCGAGGGCTTTTTAAATTCTTTCAAACGGTATAACTCCTGTCCTACCGATCAGCATCCTGCTGTGTATGTTGTTATTTTTGTTTTTAATCTGAGACATCCTGTCTCTGTATGGTTTAACTATAGCGTCGATGTTTATTATTGAAAAGCCGACAAATACTTAAGTTACTGTAAGCAATAGCGTACAGAAAAATCTCATGCTTATGCGCTGACATATTTAATGAGTTTATCAATTGCTGCTTTTAGATTCTTCTCATCAAAAGGATTTGGTTCAAAATCTTCGGTTTTATTGCGTGAAAAAATATCTCGAATTTCAATCACCGCATTGGTATCAACCAGACCAAGTTGAGTACCGACTTGGCGAATTTGATCGATGGAACGTGAGCCATTGGTCCCGCCATAACTGATATAGGCTGCAGGTTTCCCTTGCCATTCTTTGCCTAAGTAATCCAAGGCATTTTTAAGTGCAGGGCTATAACCATGATTGTATTCGGGGCTAATGAAAATAAAGGCATCGCCTTGCGCAATGTGATCGGCCCATGCTTGTTGTTTGGGTTGATCATAAATGCCCGTCATAGGAGGATTGGCACCTGAAAAAATTGGCAAATCCCACTCTTTTAAGTCGACCAACTCGAGTTGGACCGTATTGAGTTCTAGTTGTTCAAAGCCTTTTTGCACCCATCGCGCAACTTTAATGGCTGTCCGACCTTCGCGCACACTGCCTATAATGACCTGAATTTTCATAAAAAATCCTTGGGAAATAAATGTGATTACGCTACGGTAGTATGAAAATTAGGCTTTGCATAGATTGAATATGTATCTGATTGACAAATGTTTAAGGCATTAAAAAAGCCCCCAAAGGAGCTTTGAATGACACATAGACAGTCGATCTGTGGCTTTACATAATTTTGATGCCTTGTTGGCCAGCAGGCGTCACTTTGAAGATTTCCACTTCAAAGGTAATATCTTTACCTGCCAATGGATGGTTAAAGTCGACTTCAGTGATGTCATCACCTACAGTTTTCACTACGCCATATAGACTTTGTTTGGCTTTGTCCTCAAATTCAATCATGTGCCCTTCAATAGGACGCTGTTCAAATTTGACTGTATCAAACTGTTGTACGTTTTCAGGATTCCACGGGCCAAAAGCATCTTCTGGTGGTAGGCTTACAGTACGACGGTCGCCAGCACGTAAACCGAACAGTGCTTTTTCAAAACCAGGGAGTAAGCTACCATCACCCATCACCAGGCTTACAGGTTCTTCACGGCTACGTGTGTTATCAATTTCTACGCCATTTTCAATGCAAACAGAAAAATGTAACTCTACTTTTGAACCTTCGCTTACGCGAGTTTCTTCATTGGGATTAATAAAATCAGTCATTGTTTACTTCGGCACGTTGGATACGGTTTTTTTCGAGAAAAAAGGTATCGATCAACAAAAGGATCGTTCCTAGCGTAATCGCACTATCTGCAATATTAAACGCAGGGAAGTGGCTGTTTTGATAGTACACATGAATAAAATCAACCACGTAGCCTAAGGTTACACGATCAATTAGATTCCCTATAGCACCACCTAAAATAAGGGCAATCGCGATGGGCAGCACTTTCACGGTTTTGGGCATACGCATCAGCCAAAACAGAAAAATGACAGACACAATACCTGCAAGAGAGGTAAAGAAATAGCGTTGCCAGCCGCCCGCATCGGACAAGAAACTAAAGGCTGCGCCATAGTTATGCAATAAAGTCCAATTTAAAAAGGGCAGGACTGGTACTGGATCTGCATAATTCAGATGGGTACTGGCAATCCATTTGGTCCATTGATCTAAGATAATCGCTAGAATCGCCAAACCTACCCACACTAAATTGTGCGGATAGAATTGGAATAAGCCCTTTTTATGTTGTGGGTTAGGCATACTTTCTCTCTTCGCCTTGGCCTGTAGGAAGGTTGATAATACAACGACCACATAGACCTGGATGTGTAACATGTGTATTCACATCTGGCAGAACATGCCAGCAGCGTACACATTTTTCACCATCAGCCGCCGAGACTTGAACATTCAGACCTGCCAGATCAGAGGCTTCACCCTGAGTTGCATCGAATGCATTGACCAAGACTTGTGAAGTGATCATAACAAAACGAAGTTCATCATCTAAACGATCCAGTACGTCCTTGAGTTCTGCATCTGCCCACAGTTCAACTTTGGCAGAGAGATTTGAACCCACGATTTTCGCGGTACGCGCAGTTTCGATGAACTTGTTCACCGCAGACTTCACTGCAATCAGGGTTTGCCAATCGGCTTCAGACAACAAATTTGCTTTTGAAGCCACAGGAATGTCATACCATTCCGCAGTGAACACGTATTTCTCAGTTTGCTCTGGAATGAGAGGCCATGCTTCTTGAGCGGTAAAGCTCAAAATTGGTGACATCCAACGTACAAAGGCTTGAACCAAATGATACAGCGCAGTTTGAGCTGAATGGCGCGCTTGTGAATCGGCTTTGGTGGTGTACTGACGGTCTTTGATGATGTCGAGGTAGAAACCACCCAAGTCGTTGATACAGAAGTTGGTCAGCGCATTGGTCACGATATGGAAGTTCATATCTTCATAGGCTTGCTGAATGGTTTTCTGTACATCTGCTGCACGTTGCAAGATGTATTGATCAAGTGCGATCAATTGATCTACAGGCAGTGCATCCGTCGATGGTTTGAAACCATTTAAGTTTGCCAATAAGAAACGCAAGGTATTACGAATACGGCGGTAGCCATCTGATGCACGGTTAAAGATTTCTTTACCAGCAGTCATTTCATAACGGTAATCGGCTGATGCAATCCAGAAACGTAAGCCGTCTGCACCCATGTCTTTAATGATGTCTTGTGGGGTAATGATGTTGCCTAAAGATTTTGACATCTTACGGCCTTTTTCATCCACCACGAAGCCATGGGTCAGTAAGCCTTTGTACGGTGCACGTTCATTGATCGCAATCGAGGTGAGCAATGAAGACTGGAACCAACCACGGTGTTGGTCTGAACCTTCAAGGTATAAATCGGCTGGATCGGTGAGTTCTTCGCGTTCACGCAACACGGCATAGTGCGTTGTGCCTGAGTCGAACCACACGTCTAAAGTGTCACGCACACAGTTGTACTGTTCCGCTTCATCCCCGATAAAGTCTTTCGCTTCACGGTTATACCAAGCGTCAATCCCTTCTTGTTCGATCAATTTCGCGACTTCTTCGATCAACTCGGCTGTGCGCGGATGGAGCTCGTTGGTGTCTTTATGCACGAAGAATGGGATTGGCACACCCCACGTACGTTGACGTGAGATACACCAGTCTGGACGACCTTCGATCATGGCTTGAATACGATTTTTACCCCAATCAGGCACAAAGCTGATCTCGTTTTCGATCGTATTTAAAGCGTTTTGACGCAGACCTTGTGCATCCATGCTGATAAACCACTGTGGGGTCGCACGGAAGATAATCGGTGTTTTATGGCGCCAGCAGTGTGGGTAGCTATGTTTGATCGGTTGATGTGCCCATAAGCGACCAACTGCATCCAATGCTTCAATGATTTTTGGATTGGCTTTGTAGATGTGCTCGCCTGCAAAAATCGGTGAAGTTGGTAAATACACACCATTACCACCCACTGGGTTTTCAACTTTTAAGTTGTACTGTAAGCCAACTTTATAGTCGTCTACACCATGGCCAGGTGCAGTATGTACCGCCCCTGTACCGCTGGTTGCAATGACATGTTCACCCAAAATCACAGGCACTTGACGATCGGTCAGTAACGGGTGTTGTAATAATAGGTTTTCGATTGCTGAGCCGTTAAAATCAGCGAGAACCACAGGGTTTTCAAGCTTATAACGCTCAACTGCCGACTCAACTAAGTCTTTAGCTAAAATAAAGTTTTGCACGCCACGGTCGGTGCTAACTTGAACTAGTTGATAGTCAATTTCAGCATGGACGGCAACTGCTTGGTTTGCAGGCAAAGTCCAAGGTGTGGTGGTCCAAATTACGATATCTGTTGCGGCTTCTACGTTGATATTTAAACGTGCGCTTAAGTCTTTTAAGTCGACAACCGTAAAGCCAACGTCAATCGCGTCAGATTTTTTATCTTCATATTCCACTTCAGCTTCAGCCAAAGCTGAACCACAGTCTAAACACCAGTTCACAGGTTTAAGACCTGGTTCGATATGGCCTGCTTTCGCAATTGCGCCAACAGAGCGCACAATGTCTGCTTCCTGCTTAAAGTTCATGGTCAGGTAAGGATTGTCCCAGTCACCAAACACGCCCATACGCACAAAGTCTTTCTTTTGCAGTTCAACTTGGGTGTAAGCATATTCACGGCAGGCTTTACGGAAAGTAGAAGCATCCACCTTCACGCCCACTTTACCGACTTTCTCTTCTACTTTCAGTTCAATCGGAAGGCCGTGACAGTCCCAACCTGGTACATAAGGGGCATCGAAGCCGTCGAGAATACGACTTTTAATAATGATATCTTTTAAAACTTTATTGACCGCATGACCCAAGTGAATTTGGCCATTTGCATAAGGAGGGCCGTCATGCAGGACATATTTTTTCTTGCCAATACGCGACGCACGAATCTGCTGATAAATGTTGTCGGCATACCACTCTTCTAACCATTTTGCTTCACGCACCGCAAGGTTTGCTTTCATGGCAAATTCGGTACCTGGGAGGTTGAGTGTGGCTTTATAATCCACTGCATTTTCAGTAGTTTGCTTATCGCTCATGCAAGATGTCTTCCAATTTAATCAGCGGCTCTGCTGACGCGTTTTACATAAAATTGATTGGTATTTAAAAGGGAAATGTGGGGGTGTTTTGGCGGAACTCAAGCAGTTTCACCACATCATCATCAATTCCCGCTTTTAGTGCTTCCAGCGAAGGGTAGTTCTTTTCACCATGTAAGTAGTTCAAGAAAGTGACCCGCATTAACAAGCCATACAGATTAGCAGAAACATCAGGGAAATGTACTTCTAATCGCCATTCTGGCTGTGCTTGTTGAATGGCTGGACGTGTTCCGACATGACCTGCACCAAAAAGCGCTGAATGGTCATATCCTGCAACCCCTAATCGATCAGGGTGGTCTGCTTTCACTTTGTCGCGTAAAGACGTGGTTTCACATATCACATCTACACCATAAATGCCGTTTAAACAGGGTTTATGTCGGTTTAAACGTACATTAATGGTTGGAAAATCAAGGGTTCGGCCAATTTGGTCGCCATATTGTACGCGACCCGTAATGCTATAAGGGCGCCCTAATAACTGAGCAGCCAGCACCAAGTCCCCTGCGGACAGTGTTTGGCGAATCCGAGTTGAACTGACGCGTTCACCTTCTGAGAGGATGGTTTCTAGATTGTGGACTTGAAAACCATAGTTTTCGAGAAACTCGCTGTTGCCTTGGCGGTTTTTACCAAAGTGAAAGTCATCGCCTAAAACCAGACTTTGGGCATTGAGCTTTTCTTTTAAAATATCGGCAAATTGTTCTGCACTTAAACTTCGGAAGCTGTTGTCAAATTTCGCGACCGCAATATAGTCCACACCCAGCTCAGTTAAATATTCGACTTTCTCACGCAATGATGAAATACGTGGTGGAGCATCATAACCTTTAAAGAATTCAAGTGGTTGAGGCTCAAAAATCATTACTACTGTTTTTAGATTTTGTTGTTTTGCAACGGCTTTGAGCTGATGAATCATGGCTTGATGACCCAAATGCACCCCGTCAAAATTACCGATAGTGACAGCGGTTTTTTCTAATTGGGTATTTGAGGGCAAAGCATTTAGACGGAGCAGCTTCATGGGCAAATCAAGTGCTTGGAATTAAGAACGGCTTATATATTGCCATATTCTTGGGCATTCGTCTTGTGGTTGTTTTTTGACAACGCAAAATTTAGTACAAAGTATATTTATATCAATTTTATTGATTTATTTAATATAAATTAATCAGTTTTTCTTATTTATGGATTTGATTAATATAAATGTAGATTTTAAATGAGGCTGAACTCATGCAAAAACCATTTACACAACTTGGACAGCGCCACAATATCATTCGTCAATTCACCCCCAACTGGTTCACTGTCAGTATGGGAACAGGTGTTGTGGCGTTAATTGTATCAGAGTTTCCGATGTTAAAGGCACTCACATGGCAACTCGGCACAGGGCTATGGTATTTCAATATTTTATTGTTCGTACTTTTTACTGTGCTATATGGCTTACGTTGGGCATTTTATCCGCACGAAGCCAAACAGATTTTTCAACATCCAAGCATGAGCCTATTTTTAGGGACGATTCCGATGGCGCTGGCCACCATCCTCAATGGCTTTTTAAAGTATGGTCAGCCTATTTATGGCGATACAGCTGTACAGATTGCCCAAACGCTCTGGTATGCAGATGTAGTCTTGGCGCTCTTGGTGGCGTGGGCAGTTCCTTTTGCCATGTATCGACATCAGGAGCATGCTTTACAGCAGATGACTGCGGTGTGGTTATTGCCGATCGTGGCCTGTGAAGTTGCAGCCAGCAGTGGTGGTTTATTGCTGGGGCATTTGGCAGCTGATACTCACGCCGTTGCGATTTTATTGGGCAGTTATGTGTTGTGGGGTGTTTCAGTATTACCCGCTTTTGCTATTTTAACGATTTTAATGTTGCGTTTGGTCTTACATAAACTGCCTGAAAAAGAGTTGGCGGTCAGCAGTTGGTTGGCTTTGGGACCGATAGGCACTGCTGCTTTGGCATTATTGGTTTTGGGGCATCAGGCACCGACGCTGATGGCGAATTTGGGCTTAGCACAACTGGGTCAGTTATTTCATCAGGCAGGGATTTTAGCCAGTTTAATCCTGCTGGGTTTTGGACTGTGGTGGTTGGGGATTGCGGTACTGACGACTTTGCACCATGCCAAACAGGACTTGCCGTTTAATCTGGGCTGGTGGGGACTGACTTTCCCATTGGGCGTATATACACTGGCAATCTTAACTCTAGCCCAACAACTCAATTTGGCCTTCCTGTATGCCGTTGGTTATGCTTTTGCAGCCATACTGATGTTGTTATGGAGTTTGGTTGCAACCAAAACGGCACACGGTTTTTATCAAGGGGATTTGTTCTTTTCGCCGTGCTTAAAAACCTATCTAGAACAGCAGTATAAATGAGGTCTACAATCCTTTCAGTTTAAAGTGCCATCTGATCTTATGTAGGTTGTTTGAGCAGAGACCACAGGCGCTTTTCTTTCGGATCGATTTGTTTTCTAATGGCACGCATGAAGTCTGTTATTTGGGTATTTTATGTCGGATGTTGCACTAATCATGGCTTTGCCGAATGAGTCTAAAGGATTGTTTGAGCAAGCAGGGATTGAAGTTCACTACAGCGGTATTGGTAAAGTCAACGCGGCTTATAAAGCATTTGAAGTGATTCAAAAAACAGGCTGTAAAACCCTGATTAATTTAGGTACAGCAGGCAGTACGTTTTTTGATAAGCACGAATTGGTTGAAGTCTCTCAATTTGTACAACGCGACATGGATGTGTCTCCACTGGGTTTCGCTGTCGGTTTTACCCCATTTGACACCATGCATCCTGCGGAAATTCACTTAGAACCGTTTTTCCAGCAGCTCCGTACCGGCATTTGTGGAACAGGGGATAGCTTTGAAACAGGTAAGCCCAAAGTACCGTGTCATTTGGTTGATATGGAAGGATATGCGCTGGCAAAGGTCTGTAAAAAACAGGGTGTCCGCCTGATTTCGGTCAAATATATTTCAGATGGTGCCAACGACACCGCGCATTTGGACTGGGAAGACAATTTGTTATTGGGAGCTCAGAAATTATTAGCATTATTTGAAAGTATCTGAGGCTTTGATTCTGTCTTTTTCAATTCGGCGACCATAGAGTGCTATGGTCGTATGCCAAAATTACTCAGCTTTGAATAATGCAGACGGTGTTCGCGGGATCACGCCATACAGCATCATATGCACGGTATGTTGAATGACTCGTTGTTGCATACTGCGGTTACGTAGGGTTTTACCTGTTACCATTTCCATTTGCGTGGCAAAATCAGCATAGTTTTGTGTTAATGCCCAAATGTTGAGGATTAACAGCTCAGGGTCTATTTCAGTTGAAATTTTACCTTGCTCTTGCCAATTGCTAATGACTTTGGCTTTACGTTTGACCAACTTCTTTAAAGGCCCTTTGAGGATTTCCAAAATATGCGGCGCTCCTTGGATCACTTCTAAAGCAAACAAGCGAGACGCTTTCGGTTGAGTCCGAGAAACCTCAATTTTTTGCAATAAGTAGTTGGTGATCGCTTCTTCCGGCTCTAAGTCAGCTTCTAACATCTGTAGTGGGGCTAACCATTTTTGTAAAACCGTCGTTAAAACTTCAACGTACAAAGCTTCTTTATTTTCATAGTAATAGAAAATATTCGATTTGTGCATTTCAGCAATCTGTGCGATTTCATCTAAGCTTGCTCCATTAAATCCATAGAGTGAGAAGACGTCTAGTGCAGCATTCAGCAGCTGGTGGCGTTTTTGAGTACTCTTTTTCTGTTCCATTCTCTAATTTAAAAAACAATAAAAAGGGGGAAGGACAAATTGTACGGCAAATCATCAGATTTGTGCACAAAGTGGAAATTTAATTTTTTGAATAATGATCATTTATTCTGTAGATTGGCTCTTAAATTGCGATAAATTCTAAAAGTTGTCCAATAAAATATAATTATATAAAAACTATTTTGTCTAAACTATATGAAATGATTCAATGTGAAGTGGTATGTTTTGATAAAAATAACGTGAAACTTATTACATTATTTAAGATAAAGTATGCTCAATTCATATGATGGTCTTGTGTTTTTTACTGAAATTTAGCATAAAAAATCCTTAGCACCCCAAGCTAAGGATTTTTTAGTCTACTTATGTGGCTAAAACTGCATTTAACACCTGCTGTTCAAGGGTATTGAACTGCATATCTTTAACGCGAGGGCGGGGTAGGTCGACTTGAAACTCTTTGGCAATATGGCCACGGTCTAGCAAAATAATCCGATCGGCCAGTTGAACGGCCTCACTGACATCATGGGTGACTAAAATGGCGGTAAAGCCTTGTTCCGTCCATAATTTTTCAATCAAATTCTGCATGTCTAAGCGGGTTAAGGCGTCGAGTGCACCCAAAGGTTCATCGAGCAATAAAATCCGTGGTTTATGCGATAAAGCTCTTGCCAAAGCGGTCCGTTGACGCTGTCCCCCAGAGAGCTGCGAAGGCCAAAGTCCCGCTTTTTCTTTAAGCCCGACTTTTTCTAGCAGACCCGAGGCAGTGGCATGTTGTTGTTTCGGCAAACCTAGTTGTACGTTTTGTTCAATGGAGCGCCATGGTAACAGTCGTGGATCTTGGAACATGACCCGTATATCGTCTGCGGTAATCCCTTCGCGGAGGTGTCGTGCGGACTTAAAATTAATTTCGCCGTAGCTTTGTTGTTCTAAGTTGGCAATCAGGCGCAGGAGGGTACTTTTACCACAACCACTGCGTCCGACAATGGCTAAAAACTCACCCGGCTGAATATGCAGGTCTAAGTCTTCAAGCACTTTCACTGAACCATAAAACTTATGCAGTTGTTCGATAATAATTTCGGCCCCAAGCACCGCTTGAGGGTTAATGTCTTGATTGTGATTTGGCGGCGACGGAATATTGGCATGGCGACCAAGGCTTAAATCAGTCATCTCAGACTCCTTATTTTTGGTATCCTGCATGCCAGCGCAGCAGGTATTTTTCTAATGTGACGGCCAGTAGATCAGCCAATTTTCCAAGTAGGGCATACAGTAAAATCCCCACCAAAACGATGTCAGTCTGTAAAAATTCACGCGCATTCATGGTCATATAACCGATGCCCGCTTGGGCTGAAATGGTTTCGGCAACGATCAGCAGGACCCATACCAAACCCAGTGAAAAGCGGAGTCCGACTAAAATAGAGGGCATCGCACCCGGTAAAATAATTTCTTTATACAGTTGCCAACGGGTCAAACCATAGCTTTTCCCCATTTCAATCAGTTGTGGATCTACCGAACGTATGCCGTGATAGGTGTTGATGTAAATGGGAAAAAAGACCCCGACCGCAACCAAAAACAGCTTGGCGGTTTCATCAATCCCGAACCATAAGATCACTAACGGAATAAGTGCCAGTGCAGGAATATTTCGGATCATCTGTAGAGTGGTGTCGAGCAGAGTTGACGCCGTTTTCGATGAACCATTTAACAAACCCAGAAAGAGCCCTAAACCCCCACCCACCAATAGGCCGAGTAAGGCACGGCCTGCACTGACTTGCACATGCTTCCAAAGTTCTCCACTCAGCAGCAAGTTCCAGAAGGCAGTAATCACCGCCGTTGGTGCAGGTAAAATCCGATTTTCTAAAAGTCCCGTGCTGGAGGCAATTTGCCAAAGCACAATCAAGCCGATAGGAAAGAGCCAAGGCAGCAATAGCTGCCCTAACTGAGTTCCACGTGAAACCTTTTCCTGCTGGAGGGTTTGCACTGAAACAATTTTGGACATTAGGCAGGCTCCTGAATCACTTTTGTTTTTTTGTTTTCATCGGGTGTGTAGTTGTTTGCCACAATCTCACCAAAGGGGCCTGTTAAATTTGGTTGTGCTAACTTTGCTTGAGTTTCGAGCGGCAGGAGTGGAAACACCAACTCTGCAAAACGAATCGACTCTTCAAGATGTGGATAGCCTGAGAAAATAAAGGTGCTGATGCCCAAGTCTGCATATTCTTGAATACGCGCTGCAACCGTTTCAGGGTCGCCGACCAATGCCGTACCTGCACCCCCACGAACCAGACCTACGCCAGCCCAAAGGTTTGGGGACACTTCAAGTTTGCTGCGGTCACCATTGTGTAGTTCAGCCATGCGACGTTGGCCGACCGAGTCCATGCTCTTAAATTTTGCCTGTGCTGCAGCAATGGTGGCATCATCGACATATTGAATGAGCTCTTCTGCCGCTTGCCATGCTTGTTCATTGGTTTCACGTACAATCACATGCAGACGGATACCATAGTTGAGCGTACGGCCTTTGGCCTCGGCTTTGGAACGTACAGTGTCAATTTTTGCTTTGACTGCCGCAGGAGGTTCCCCCCATGTCAGATATGTGTCAACCTGATCAGTCGCTAATTCGATGGCATCATCCGATGAGCCGCCAAACCAAAGTGGAGGGTAGGGTTGTTGCACAGGCGGATATAGTAGTTTGGCATCATCTACCTTTAGACGTTCGCCGTGAAAGCTAAAGCTTTCACCTGTATGGGAGCGGGTTAAAATCTCACGCCAAATTTTGACGTATTCATTGGCAGTTTTATAGCGAGTGGAGTGGTCTTCATAAACGCCATCGCCTTGCAGTTCTTTTTCATCGCCACCTGTCACCAAGTTCAATAAAACCCGACCATTGGAGAGACGGTCAAAGGTGGCTGCCATCCGTGCAGCCAGTGCTGGAGTGGTCACGCCTGGACGCAGTGCAACTAGGAATTTTAATTTTTTCGTGGCATCAATCAGGCTGGCTGCGGTCAACCATGGGTCTTCACATGAACGACCTGTTGGAATCAAAACACCTTCATAACCCAAATTATCCACGGCAACTGCAATCTGTTTCATATAGGCATGGTCCACTTGACGCGCACCTTTGCTGGTACCTAAGTAGCGACTGTCACCGTGAGTTGGGATAAACCAGAAAATTTTCATTTTAAAAAATCCTTAGATAGAGTCGTTTAAGGTTTGCTCGGTGCAACCCAAACGGTATTTTGAACTTGAATGTGTTTCGGAATGAGCTGGACTTGTTGGAACAAATCCGCAATTTGTTGTTGGGCTTGCACCACTTCAGGCGTCAGGGTTTGAATTGGTGAAGGCTTCAGACGTTTGTCGATGACGCGTTGGGCAATAGAGGGCTGTAAACCTGTACTTTGGGTATAGACGGAAAGTGCTTGCGGTTGGTTTTTTAGCACCCATTGATCGGCCTGATTCAGCCCGTGAATGAACTGAGCGGTGGCCTCAGGATAAGTTTGAATGAATTTCGGGTTGCCAATATAAAAAGAATAGGTTTGTGGAAATGCTGTGCCATCAATCAAGACTTTGGCCTGTGCATCCTGCTCTGCTGCACTGAGGTAGGGTTCCCAAATGGCCCATGCATCTATGGATTGTTTATCAAACGCGGCACGCGCATCCGCAGGGGGCAGCCAAATTGGTTGAATGTCCTGCCAACTGAGCCCTGCTTTTTGTAAGACTTTCGCCAACAACTCATGCGCGCTTGAGCCACGCTGAACGGCAATGCGTTTGCCTTTTAAGGCTTGAATTGAACCAATGCTACTATTTTTAGGAATTAACAGGGCTTGAGAGTTAGCGGGTACTTGTTCGTAGCCGACATAACTGAGTTCTTTGTCAGCAGCTTGGGCAAAGATCGGTGGGGTATTGCCCACTGCACCAAAATCGACAGCACCGACGGCCAAGGCTTCTAGCATTTGTGGGCCAGCGGGGAACTCTTTCCATTCAATTTTGGCTTGAGGAAATTGTTGCTCAAATAATTTTTGCTCACGCGCGACCAATAGGTTCAAAGACGACTTTTGGTAGCCAATTGACAGTGTTTTAACTGGAGCTGTTACCTGTTTTTCTGGCGTGTTCGGTGCTGCTGTGTCTTGCTTTTGGCATGCCCCGAGTCCAAGACTCAAGCTAACGATGCCAATACTGGAAACTGTTTTCAGTGTTTTCATGATGATCTCTATATTTTTATTTAATAATGGCCGCGTCAATATTCAGCTTGTTTGGAATGAGTTTTTGTTGATAGAAAGCATCGGCAACGTACTGCTGTTTTTTTGCGACTTCGGCTGAAATGGGTTGAACGCCAAAGCCCATACGCCCAATCGAGCTTTGTAAAATGTCTAAAGACAAGCCTGTCGGTTTTTCTAACAATTTGGCTGCCTGTTGTTGATTTTGTTCGACCCACTGTGTGGTGGTGTTGAGTTCATGGACGACCGTTTTTAAAACTTCTGGATGGGTTTCGGAAAATTTACGATCGGCCAAATAGAACTGATGATTACTGACTAAGTTTTCTCCCGTAGCAATCACACGTGCTGAGATTTGGTGTTCAGCGGCAGCAAAGAAGGGATCCCAAATGACCCAAGCGTCGACTGCACCACGTTCAAACGCAGCACGTGCATCTGATGGGGGTAGATAGACTGCTTCAATATCAGAAAGTTTGAGGTTATTCGCTTCTAATACTTTAAGTAGCAGGTAATGCACATTTGAACCTTTGTTGAGTGCAATCCGTTTGCCTTTTAAATCTTGAATGCTCTGAATCTTTGAGTCTTTTTGTACGATCAGTGCTTCTGCTTTAGGTGCAGCAGGCTGGTTGGCAATGTAAACCAAGTTCGAATTTGCAGCTTGTGCGAAAATCGGAGGCGCTTCCCCCGCTTCCCCAAAGACCACACTGCCGACATTTAAGCCTTCGAGGAGTTGTGGACCTGCAGGAAACTCGACCCATTTGACTTGGACATTTTGTGCTTTAAGCGCCGTTTCTAAAGCGCCACGCTCTTTGACGATGGGCAAAATGCCATATTTTTGAAAGCCAATATTGAGTGTGACGGTTTCAGCTTCTTTTTTCCCACATCCAGATAACATCATGGCACCCAAGACTGCTGCAGAAAGAACGCTTGTTTTGATCCAGAACTGTGCTCGAGAAGTGCTCATGTGTTTCATAACTCCAAATAAATAAGGTGAGTGAGTTGGTGAACACATACGCTAATGGGCATTTCTTTTCAGAAAAAATAAGAAATCGGGCTTTAGACATGAAAAAAAAAGATAAAAACAAAAGTGCAAAACTTATGCAAAAAACAGCAATATAAAAAACATAAAATATAAAATTTATTGAGGTTAACTTATTGATATTTATTGTTTAAAAGGTATTTTTATTTTTGGAATAAGCTTAGTGTTTCACGCAATATAGATTTGAGCGATTTTTGCGGTGTTTTCTAGATAAAGATATGAGAAATAAAGATATCCATAATCCTGCAAAAGCCACTTAAAGTGGCTTTTTAAAGACGAGCGAGTTGCGCTGATAGTTGTATAAGGCTTGGCGTGCATTGGGAAGTTCATCGACATTAGCCGTTTCAAAGCCATGTTCTAAGAACCAATGTGCAGTCCGTGTGGTCAGTACAAACAACTGTTGAATGCCCATACTGCGAGCTTTACCTTCGAGATAATGCAAAATTTGGCTGCCGCGATTAGATTTGCGATAGCCAGGATCGACTGCGACACAGGCAATTTCAGCGCTGCGGATTTCACCCTCTGCTGCTGGCAGTGGGTAGAGTGCGGCGCAGGCCAAGATCATGCCATCACGTTCAATCACCGCAAATTGGCCAATTTCGTTTTCGAGACGTTCACGTGAGCGATAAACCAAAATGCCTTCTTCTTCAAGTGGGCGTAATAGGTTAATCAGCCCGCCGACATCTTGAATGTTGGCCATACGGACTTCTTCATAATGGGCATCGGTAATCATGGTGCCCGAACCATCACGCGTGAAGAGCTCCTCAACCAAGGCACCATCATAAGCATAGGAAATCAGATGGACACGATGGACGCCATGCGTCGAGGCCTTTTTGGCACCGCGTAAATGTACCGCAATGTCTGGATTCGAATCTTGGTATTTTTCAATTTGTGCATCGAGCTTGTGGGGCGAAATTTCGCGTTGTAACTGACCATGTTCATTGAGCAGACCATGTTGTTTACCCAAGAAAATCAATTTGTCTGCTTTAAGATGAATCGCCGTGCGGGTCGCCACTTCTTCAGCCAACAGATTGAATACTTCGCCTGTGGTGGAATAGCCAGTTGGCCCGAGCAGCACAATATTGTGATTATCCAAATGGCGTTGAATGGCGTCGGTATCGACCGTACGGACTTCGCCGGTTAACTGAAAATCGACCCCATCGCGAATGCCATAGGGCTTGGCTGTGACAAAATTCCCTGAAACTACATCAATACGTGCGCCATACATCGGTGAGTTGGCCAGTCCCATGGAGAGTAAGGCTTCAATTTGCAAACGAATCGAGCCTACCGCATTCATTACACAGCCCAGAGATTCTCGGGTGGTGACACGACGATACTGATGAAACGGCGTTTGTAGCTGGCTTTGTTTTAAGTTGTGGTTGATTTGCGGACGTGCCCCATGCACCAAGATCAGACGAATCCCGAGTGAATGCAGTAGGGCAATGTCGTGAATAATATGTTGAAAGTTATCATGCTGAACGGCTTCACCATCGAACATAATCACAAAGGTTTTATTACGGTGAGCATTGATATAAGGCGCAGAATGTCGAAACCAATGCACATACTGCAAAGTTGTACTGTGATGTGTTTCGATGGAATTCGTTTGCATGCCTGTCTCAAAATGAACTGCTTAGCATGATTTTAATCAAAAAATGCAGAAGAGGAAGTCTTAAATAGAAAAACACCTGAAGCAATGTTCAGGTGTTCTATCGGTTCTGTGACACCAGCCAGAATTAACCGATAATACGCAGGATACGGTTATTACGTTCATTGACTAAAACATAGTCACCATTGACCTTATACCATTGTTGGTAGCGTCCAGTGTTGGGTAGACGACGTGCTTCTCGGTCACTGACATGGTAACGTGATGAGTCATAGCCGCGTGGCAAAGTTTGACCTGAGCGCCAGTCACGGCTTGGGTTAACACGTTTGTTTTGGTAGCGGTTGTCATTGTCCCAACGGCGGTCATCGCGATGATCCCAACCGGAGTCATGATCATGCGAGCGGTCATAGTACTGTGGTGCTGCCATTGCAGATGTGGCCATGAGTGCGCCTAAAGAGAGTGTGATTGCAGTCAGAATTTTTTTCATTGCTTTCGTCCAGTATTAGTCTTGTTTCGATCATTCAAAATTAGCGAACAACTCTAGAGAAAGCGTGAGGGCTATTTAGGTGAATTGTGAAATGTATGAAGAGACTGAGGAGATTGTTGTTTTTCTGCAATGCTTGCAAACAAAAGCTTTGGCACATAAAAAACCTGAAACAACGCCTTCCATGCTGTGCCTGACTGTGGTCTCTTAAGAGGAGTATGCAGTCGTACTAAAGCGGGTGAAAGGGTGTTGATTCAGGTCTCAAGAATAATGTCGAGGAGTTGTACAAAATGAAGCGCAGATTAAAGCCCCATAATGCGCAGAATATTGTTGCTGTCTGCGTCGACTAAGATGTAGTCATTGTTGATTTTGTACCACTGCTGGTTTCTGTTTGGCTTTGGAAGATTATGGTCTTTATATTCGACTTTATAACCGTTACCACGGTAATGCTGTGGCATGACATAACCTTGTTGCCATTTATGCTGTTGTAAACGTTTGACACCGCGCTCTTCGCGCATACGTCGACGATCTTGCTGATCGTCATTACCTGAATCGCGAAAGTCACGTCCGCGTGGCTCATTGCCATAGCGTGGATGATCATGGTCAAACTGAGGGGCAGCAGTACTGAGACTGCTTGCCATCAAAGCACTGAAAGAGATTGCCAATACTGTCAAAATCTTTTTCATGTTGAATCCTCATTAAGGTAATTTCATTCTTTCCTATAATGTACGAAAAAAATGCAGAGAAACTGTGAAGATGAATTGGGTATTTATTAACAAATGCAGAGATATTAAGAAGATTATGCCCAATTCTAAGCCTGAATTAAATCATCAATTGCGCCAAAGTCCAAAGCAAACAGTCTGTATCTTCTGATTTTTGACTCATTTTGACGACCCAGATTCCCCTTTGTCAAAGAATGCATAGTGCATTCTTTAATTCCACTGCTGCGCCAGATGTTGCAATGAACGGATTGAATGAACCACTGCTTCAGCTTGGCTGGCATCCTCTAAAGCACAAATCAGGCTTTCGGGTAGTTGTAAATGATGGATATGACGAATGGTGTCATGTTTACGTTGTAAATCAGCCATGCTGCATCCTTATTTTCAATTCTTGATCAATCAGAATGATAAATAGGAAATCTTAAGCTGAAAAACCGAATATTTTTATTAAAATAATTTAAAAATACGATTTAAAATATTTAGCTAGCCAAGCTGAGTTTTCAACTTGGCTGATTCGACTTAATAGGCGTAGTTGAGGTCGGTATAATCACTCAATGATTTCTGTACATGCGCTTGAATAAATTCACGTACATCGGCTGCAGTCATCGGTTCACCATTTTTGCTGATGGCATGCTCAATGTCGGGTTGACCCTCAATTTTGATGCGATAAACAAAGCTTTTCTTTGCTTTGTATTGTTCATCATCTTTTGCAATGACCGTCACGTAGTGATAGCTATGTTCAAAGTTCAAGTCGGTATGGGCAAAAATAAACTGGTCGAAAAGTTTCAGTGTGGCGCCATTTTCCAGGGCTTGAAGTTCCTCCACAATACTGGCTTCAAACTTCATTCCATATTTTTCTGAAATCGGCTGTTGGTCAATCAACAGGCTAACCATACCATCTTCAGTGGGTTGTACAGTGATGTTACTCAAGTCCGTCATGGCATATGCTTCAAAAATGGAGTTGGACATCAGTATCCGCAAAAATTGAAAAAAGACAACCTTTTCTGAACCTTGAAATCATGTTGCAGATGACTAAGCTTCAGTTTGACGCATAAAAAAAGGAAGCCGAAGCTTCCTCTTAAGTGACACATTTTAGTCTTGTGCATCAATACTTTGACCATTCATATGCAAACTGTCATCGCCCATCAAGTACAGATAGGCAGGCATGATATTTTCAGGCGTTGGCAATATTTTTGGATCTTCATCGGGATAGGCTTTTGCACGCATTGCAGTGCGCGTAGCCCCTGGATTGATACAGTTAAAGCGGATATTCGGTGAGGTATTTTCTTTGGCAAACAGTTGGCTGACCGCTTCAATCGCGATCTTAGACACCGAATATGCGCCCCAACGTTCACGCGTTTCACGTCCGACACCTGAGCTGGCAAAAACTACGGAGGCATGCTCAGATTTTTTCAGAAGTGGCATTAGCTCTTGAGTCATAACGAATGGCGCACGCAAGTTGACGGCCATGACATCATCCCAGACATCGACAGGATAATTTTCCAGTTCGGTGCGCTCACCCAAGATGCCCGCATTATGCAAAATGCCATCTAGGCGCCCAAATTGGCGCTCTAAAGTGTCGACCAATAATTCATAATCACGAGGAGAGGCGCTCGACAGCTGCAAGGGTAAAATTGCAGGTTGCGGCGCACCTAAGCCTTCAATTTCATCATAAATGACTTCGAGCTTATTTAAGGTACGTCCATGCAGCACCACAGTTGCGCCGTGTAGGGCATAACTTAATGCAGCAGCACGACCAATACCATCGCCCGCACCTGTAATTAAGATGATACGATCTTTGAGCAGATCGGGGCGAGGTTGATATTCTGAATATTTCATCATTACCTCCTCGTTATTTTGATTTTTTAATTGTGATCAAGTCAGTGAAGTGGACGGTGTAGTTTGACTCACAAGAGACTGAATAACATCGTCCAATTCAGCCACAGTCTTCACTATACAATCTGCTTGCCACGCTGTTAAGTCATCTTTGTGCGCGAATGGTAAATAACCATAAGCCGCCAAAATGGTATACATCTGCGCGTTACGACCCGCATCGATGTCACGTGGATGATCGCCGACATAGATACAGTCTTCAGGTGCAATCGCGATGTGCTTGGCAGCCAAATACATCGGTTCAGGATCAGGCTTGGTCTGCGAGACATCTTCTGGGCAGACCAAAACCGCACAGCGTTCTGTCAAATTCAGCGCGTTTAATAATGCTTCACTGAGCCAGCGCGGTTTATTGGTGACGATGCCCCAAGGAATCTCTTGGTTTTCAAGTTTTTCAAGTAGCGGATACATGCCTGAGAACAGGTCAGTATCTACTGCGATATCGGCACCGTAGATATCTAAAAAACGCTGACGATGTGCCAGAAAAACCGGGTCTTCGACGGCAAGTTCTGGATAAACCAATTTCACCATCGCACGTGCACCTTCAGAGACTTGGCTACGGATCAGGTCTGCATCGACCACAGCGACGCCTTTTTCACGGCACATGTCTTGAATAATGCGAATAAAGTCGGCGGCCGTGTCGATCAGTGTGCCGTCAAGGTCGAATAAGACGGCTTTCATGCAGCACCTTCTTTGACGGTATAGACCATATAATTGACATCGACATTCGGCGCTAACCAATAGCGTTTGGTCAAAGGGTTGTAATGTAAACCCGTCATATCTTTCAGTTTGAGCCCTGCGCCGCGAATATCATGTGCCAGTTCTGATGGCTTAATGAATTTTTGATAATCGTGAGTGCCTTTGGCTAACATACGCAGTACATATTCAGCGCCAATAATAGCAAACAGGTAGGCTTTTGGATTACGGTTAATGGTGGAGAAGAATACATGACCACCTGGTTTCACCAGTTTATGGCAGGCTTCAATGATTGAGGCTGGATTGGGTACGTGTTCCAACATTTCCATGCAGGTCACGACATCGTATTGTCCTACTTGTTCTTCTGCGAGCTGCTCCACTGGAATTTGGCGATATTCGATATGCTCGACACCTTCTTGTTCTGCATGTAAACGTGCCACATTCAGCGGGGCTTCGCCCATATCAATGCCGAGTACATCTGCTCCACGACGTGCCATACTTTCAGCTAAAATTCCGCCACCACAGCCGACATCAAGAACTTTTTTCCCATTGAGTCCACCTGCATGTTCATCAATCCAGTTTAGGCGCAGTGGGTTGATCATATGTAAAGGGCGGAACTCCGAGTGCTGATCCCACCATATGGCAGCAAATGCTTCAAATTTGGCAATTTCTTGTGGATCAACATTCAGTTGCGACATCGTCTGCACCTCAATTTAAGTCATGATATTTAAAATGTTCAATAGGGCTTAGTGTAGCGTTTATTCTAGAAAAAGCGATAAAAGCCTGAAAAAAGTTCACAGAATGAAAACGAATTTGGCATATTTGATTTATAGTATTTGCATAAACTTATCATAATGATTTTGAGGACAATAAGCTCAATGAAAAAACTCCTTTTGAGTGGCTTAGCAACCGCTATTTTCGCAATTTCGGGCAGTGCATTGGCTGCAAATTTTGTGGCAGGTCAGGACTATATCGTCGTACCAACACCTGTACAGGTGGAAGTGCCAGGAAAAATTGAAGTCCGCGAATTCTTTTGGTATGGCTGTGGTCACTGTTTTAAACTTGAACCGCATATGCAGACTTGGTTGAAAAAATTACCGAAAGATGTGCGTTTCGTGCGTACCCCAGCAGCCATGAATCCAGTGTGGGAACAAGCGGCGCGAGCTTATTATGTGTCTGAGGCCTTGGGTGTGCGTAAAAAGACTCACCTGACGTTATTCCATGCCATTCATGATCAAAATCAACCAATTCTAGAGCAACCTGCTTTAGCCAAGTTCTATACTCAGTTTGGTATTCCTGAAGCGAAATTTAACAGCACTTATAAATCATTTGCGATCACTTCAAAAATTGCACAAGCACAAGACTTAGCCAAGCGTTATCAACTTAGTGGTGTACCTGCGGTGACGGTGAATGGTAAATATATTGTGCAAGGTGAAGATGCTAAAGTGACTCAAGTCGTGGACTATTTGATTGAAAAAGAACGTGCTGCAAAATAAGCTGAATCTGTTTTAAGTCCTTACTAAGTTAAAAAGCCTGCATCAGCAGGCTTTTTTATGGATTAACAATGTTTATTGCACACTCGATGCTGGCTGCAATAAATCCTCATAACGCAGCTCAATTTTTCTTAAGGTTTTTAAGCGCCAAAGTTGATGACGGGCTTCGGCTTCATAGCCATTAAAGGCCAAGAGTTTGGCAAATTTAGTCAAATCATAGGGAATCGGGTAGTTCAGTACCATTTCCTCATAGTCACGAATTTGCTCAGGGCTGACTTTGCTGTATGGATTTAACTGAATCCATGCAATGCGGCGGTTAAACTCCGACAGCAGTAAAATGTGATCTTGATTGGTGAACTTTTCAGGGGTGTGTTCATAACGAGAAGCTTGATTCAGCTTTGGTACCATCAACTCATAGTCACGAATAATCAATGCGACCAAGACCACACAGACAGTAAATGTGATCGGCATGGCAAAGCTCGGTAAAGTCCACGTTTTCACTTTTTGCTGGGATTGAATGATCCCTAGAATCAACCCGAGTGGTAGTAAGAAATAAGCATAGAACAACGGGAATTCAAGCATACCGTGAATCAGTAAAGCGCCGACCATCAGAAGGCCAATCACAGATTCGAGCGATGTCGCATGCTTTTGCAGTTGATAGCCCCAATAACTGAGATAGGCAAAAAATGGAATCGCAATTACTAATCCATTCCACACAATAAAGTCGAGAATGAAGTTGTGCGCACTTTTCACCCAAACGGGGCCTTGGAACTGATCACTGATTAGGGTGTAAGCCACACTGGTTTGATGCCAACCATAACCAAACCAAGGTCGCTCAGCAATGGCATGGAGCATCTGTTGCCAAATGGCAAGACGTGACATATCGCCCGTTGCTCGCGCAACTGCATCACGGGTTTGGGTTACTTCGACATTAGACAGCTGAGCCAACAGGTGGTTGAGCTGTGGAATAAACGCAGTAAATGCAATGAACAACGCAAACCATGCGAGGGCACTATACCACTTCAGTTGAACCACACCTTTGTACTGCTGATAGAGCAAATACAGCAATATACAGATACTTGCGACCCATGATGTGCGGGACTGACTCAGTGCCACCGCAAATAGCATGAATGCAGCACTGACGCACAGCAGAATCGAGTTGAATTTTTTCTTTTCGAATAGGTACAGTGTGCCGAGTAAGGACAGTATCAGAAAGCTTGCCATATTGTTCGGCTGAGCAAAGTTGGCATAAGGACGATCGCCTTTTAAAGCGGTCATGCCGGGAATGTACTGTTCAATATTGAGCCATTGGCAAGTGGCGATGAGCGCTGTTACCAGACCGACCGACCAAAATACAGTACACAGACCACTAAATAATTGCTCACGTTCTAAGGGTTTTTGGCTCAGATTAAAGCCTAAAACCATACTCAACCAGAATGCAAAGATATATAAGCCACACATCAGTGCTTTGCTGAAAAAGAACAGCTCGCCAAAACCGTACTGAATGAAGGGCACCAGACTCAATAGCAATAGTGGCAGACTCACTTTCGGGAGCAAGAGTTTTTCTTTTAAAAATAAGGCAGAGAGTGCAAATAAAGATAAAAATGCAAACAATTCACCTGTATAGGTGACCCAAGGTCGATAATGAATGGGCAATAGCCATGCCAAGGCAATACAGACACTCGCCGCTAAAAAAAGAAAAAAACGCATAGGAGCTACAGATGAAAAAACTGGCTCTATGATAGTGAAAAAGCATCCAAGTTTGAGTAAAGCGCATTAAAAATTTTGTAATACAGCAAAAATTACGTCTGTGAGCGGCTTAATGTAAGGTCGGGTTGGCTTGTTTGGTTTGAGCAGATGGTCGTTGCCAATTGGAGATTCCACGGAACATGAGTTGAATCTGCACGATGGTTTGTAGTTTAAATTCAGCCCGCTGCTGTTGGAGTTTATCGGGAGCCACATCTCGACTCAAACCAATCCAGCGCATGGCCCAGTTAAAAGAGGCATCCATTAAAATATTGGCCAAAACTTTGAGGTCTTCGCTGTCATGAATATGTTGCATGCTTTCAATACGGGTTAATTCATGGGCGAAGTCATCGATTAAAAAGGCAATTTCTCGCTCAACGGCAGCACGGATCAAGGCTGACCCACCCCAACGTTCTCCAATCAAGAAAATCCATTGTTCAGGATGTTGCTCTACAGCATGAAAAAATAGGTCTAGACTGTGCTCAATCGTGGCATGTGGACCATAAACATAGCTTTGTCCCAATTGGGTTAACATACTTTTGATGTGGAGCGCCGCTTGGTCGACCAGTTCAAGTCCTAACTCATCTAAGTCATTAAAGTGGCGATAAAAAGCGGTCGGTACTAAACCCACTTGGCGAGTGACTTCACGGAGACTAATGCGAGCAAAGGAACGTCCCGAGGTGCTGAGTTGTAATGCAGCATTCAGCAAAGCTTGGCGGCTTTGTTGTTTACGTTCTTCCCGAATCGACATGGATTATTGCCTCAGTCTCTTTTAAGCTTCAGTTTAACAAAGAATATGGATGGGTAGGGAAGTAGGCGATCAATTACAAATGCAATGCAGTCAGACAAATGCTTTGGGTCTGCTTCTGCTATACTATGTGCCAACCTATTTAGTCAGATGAAGGGCGTATTATGCGTATCGACCAACGAACATTAGATCAATTACGTGATGTCACCATTACTCGTAACTACACACGTTATGCGGAAGGTTCGGTATTGGTTGAGTTTGGTCATACCAAAGTTCTTTGTACTGCAAGTATTGATAACTCCGTACCACGCTTTTTAAAAGGCAAGGGTCAGGGCTGGGTAACCGCTGAATATGGCATGTTGCCGCGTTCGACGCATACCCGTAGTGACCGTGAGGCTGCGCGTGGTAAGCAAAGTGGTCGTACTCAAGAAATTCAACGTTTGATTGGCCGTAGTCTACGCGCAATGGTGGATTTAAAAAAACTCGGTGAAAATACCATCACCATCGACTGTGATGTGATTCAGGCAGATGGCGGTACACGTACTGCTGCGATCACTGGTGCTGCCGTGGCTCTCATTGATGCGATGAATACGTTGCTTGAGAAAAAGAAAATTAAGCAAGATCCATTAAAAGGCTTAGTGGCTGCAATTTCAGTCGGAATTTTCCAAGACGAAGTGCTTTTAGACTTGTGTTATGAAGAAGACTCAAACTGCCAAACGGATTTAAACGTGGTCATGACCCAAGCCGGCGAGTTTATTGAAATTCAAGGCACGGCAGAAGATAAACCATTTACCCGTGTACAGTGCAATGCCATGTTAGAAATGGCAGAAAAGGGCATTCAAGAATTGGTGAAAAAACAACAGCAAGCACTGGGCTGGTAAGTTTTAACCCAATAAAAAACGCACTTGAGAGTGCGTTTTTTATTGGGTGTCGTTTGAATGCAAACTATTGGAATTAAGCATTAAAACGCATAGAAAGGTCGACTGCTTTGACATCTTTGGTCAACACACCCATCGAAATATAATCCACGCCTGTGGTTGCGACTTCACGTAAATTGGCAATGGTGATATTCCCTGATGCTTCCAATTTACAACGTCCTGCAACATGCTTGACCGCATCAATCATTTGTTGCTGGCTAAAATTGTCTAACATCACGATATCAGCTTGGGCTTCCAATGCTTGCTCTAATTCCGCCCAGGTTTCAACTTCGACTTCGACAGGTTTGCCCGGGGCAATTTGATGCGCTTTGGCAATGGCTTGGGCGATGCCGCCTGCCGCCATGATGTGATTTTCTTTAATTAAAAAAGCATCGAATAAGCCTAAACGATGGTTTTGACCGCCGCCGACCGCGACAGCATATTTCTGGGCAATACGCAGACCCGGTAGGGTTTTACGGGTATCGAGTAACTTGGTGTTTAAGCCATCGAGCTGTTTGACATATTCCGCAGTTTTGGTTGCTACAGCAGATAGCGTTTGTACAAAGTTGAGTGCAGGGCGTTCAACCGTAAGTAAGCTGCGCGCTGAACCCGCCAGTTTAAAAATGGTTTCATTGGCAAAAACCAGATCGCCATCGTTTTTGAGCCACGTGATTTGTACACTAGGATCAAAAGCTGCAATTAATGCATTGACCCAAGGCTGACCTGCAAGAATCATGTCTTCACGGCTAATAATGGTCGCAGTCGCTTGTTCATCTTCAGGTGTTAAAAGTGCCGTAATGTCACCATCACCGATGTCTTCTTGTAATGCCTGTTGAATATTCAGTTGAATAGATTGTTCAAGCAGTTGCTGCGATATGCTCATCCGATTGTCCGTATCTTTATAGAAGCCATGAAAATTGCGCAATATATTAGCATTTTTCCTGAAAAAGGCGTGAAAATTTCAAAATCAAACGCTGACCAATTTGAGAAATAACGGGGAAAGATTTAGCATGAGAGACATTAAAAAAGATTGCCCAAAGGGCGTAATGGATTTGAGGAATAAAAATATGCAGGTCATTCCGTCGTTTCAAGTGCACGCAGGGCAACTGCTAGGAGCGAGACAAATTCCATCGCCTAATTTTAATGCACGTCCTGCTGATACTGAGATTCAACTGATTGTCATCCATAATATCAGTTTGCCTCCCTCACAGTTTGGTGGCGGCTATATTGAACAATTTTTTCAAAATCAATTGGATTGGTCAGTACATCCATATTTTCAAACCATTCAAGGCATGCAAGTCTCAGCGCATTTACTGATTTTAAGAAGTGGCGAAGTCTTACAATTTGTCAATTTTAACGACCGTGCATGGCATGCAGGACGCTCAAGCTATCTGGCTAAAAAAGAGTGCAATGATTATTCAATTGGCATTGAGCTTGAGGGCAGTGATGACTTACCTTTTGAAGATGCTCAATATGAAAAATTGGTACACGTGACGGCCTGTTTACAACAGGCCTATCCTCAAATTCAGCAGCATTTGGCAGGACATTCCGATATTGCGCCAGGACGTAAGACCGATCCAGGCGCATTTTTTGATTGGTTAGGCTATCGAAATCGTTTGCAGCAGTTAAAAAGTCAATGAATTGAGAGTCAACAACAACATTAAACAATCAAATATTCGCTGAAGTTTCATTACAATAGCGGCAAATGAAAAACTAGGTGGATACGATGGCGCTGTGGCGGTCAACCGTAATTGTAAGTGCAATGACCATGCTTTCTCGGGTCTTGGGTTTGGTACGAGACATTGTCTTACTAAATGTCTTTGGTGCGGGGAAAGATTTCGATACCTTTGTGGTGGCCTTTCGTATCCCGAACTTCTTCCGTCGGCTATTTGCTGAGGGAGCATTCTCACAGGCGTTTATTCCAGTACTGACCGAATATAAAACTGGGCGTAACCATGCGGAAGTTCAAATTCTGATTAGCCGAGTCTTTGGTTGTTTGATGACCGTTATGACGGCTTTAACCTTCATTGCTATGGTCGCAGCTCCAGCAGTGCTATACATCTATGCACCGGGTTTCCATGCCGATCCAGAGAAGTTCGACCTCGCGGTTTCAATGTTTCGCCTCACCATTCCTTATTTATTGTTTATGTCGCTGACGGCATTTGCCAGCAGTATTCTAAATAGTTATGGTTCCTTTGCTTCCCCCGCATTTTCACCAGTATTGCTGAATGTTGCGATGATTGCAGGAGCATGGTGGTTGACGCCGTATATGGCGGAGCCGATTATGGCACTCGGTTGGGCAGTGATTGCTGCGGGTGTATTGCAACTGGCGATCCAAATTCCTGAACTTTGGCATAAAAAGTTACTGATTCCACCGAAAGTTGATTTTAAGCATGAAGGTGTGGATCGCATCATGAAATTGATGCTGCCTGCGCTATTTGGTGTTTCTGTCACGCAAATCAACTTACTCCTGAACACCATTTGGGCTTCGTTTATGCAAGACGGTTCAGTGTCATGGTTGTACAGTGCGGAACGTATGACTGAATTACCTTTGGGCTTGATTGGGGTAGCGATTGGTACGGTGATTTTACCCGCGTTGTCGACCCGTCATGCAGAGCAAGATATGTCGAAGTTTCGTGGCATGATGGATTGGGCTGCGAAGGTCATTGTTTTGGTGGGGGTGCCGGCTAGTATCGCTCTGTTTATGTTATCGACCCCCATTATTCAGGCCCTATTCCAACGCGGACAATTTACCCTTGAAGATACACAAATGACGGCTTTGGCGCTGCAATGTATGAGTGCTGGGGTGATTTCATTTATGTTGATTAAAGTCTTTGCACCTGGATTTTATGCGCAGCAAGACACCAAAACACCAGTCCGTGTCGGTTTAATGGCCGTTGCCGCAAATGCGATTTTAAACGTGGTGTTTATTGGCTTCTTTAAATTGATTGACTGGCAGGCAGAGCATATGGCTTTGGCTTTAGCCTCTTCGGGCTCTGCTCTGGTGAATGCGGGGATGTTGTATTTCTATCTACACAAGCGCGATATTTTCCGTTTTGGCACACACTGGAAAAAACTGTTTATTCAGTTTGGTATTGCTAACGCCGTGATGATTGTGGCTTTGTGGTATGCATTGACTTGGTATAATGGTGACGTGTCACAGTGGATACGCGTTGCCGAAGTGATCGGGTTGTGCGTGGTCGGCGTTGTGGCATATGCGGTTGGTTTGCTCTTTACTGGGTTTAGACCACGTCATCTCAAACATGAAGCATAAAACAAAGCAGTACTTTATTTTTTACTGCGAGCGAAGCGCGTAGCTTAAAAAAGCATGGCTTGATTGAAGAATAGATTGAACTTAATAAAAAGCCTGATCACGAAGATCAGACTTTTTATTTTGTATATAGCATTGCCTTTGCATTGCTGCCTTATTTTGGCAACACTTCAATCAGTTCCACATCAAAAATCAAGGTGCTATTCGGTTCAATCACATCGCCTGAACCAATTTGGCCATAGCCCAGTTTAGCGGGAATAAAGAAGCGATATTTTGCGCCTTCTTTCATCAACTGTAAGCCTTCAGTCCAACCTTGAATCACTTGGCTGACTTGAAACTCCGCAGGCTGTTGGCGTGCAATCGAGCTGTCAAAAACGGTCTGATCAATCAGACGTCCTTCATAATGAACTTTGACTCGACTGTTGGCCTTGGGTGACTTGCCTTGACCTTGTTGTAAAACCATATATTGCAGGCCTGAAGCCGTGGTTTTCACCTCGGGTTTTTTCGCATTTTCAGCTAAAAAGGCTGCACCAATTTTGGCATTTTTATCAGCCAGTTGTTTCACTTCTAATAACTGTTTTGCCTCGGCTTGGCGTTTATATTGGGTGAGTACACGCGCCATTTCTTCATCGCTTAATGATGCAGCTTGGCCTTTAGATGCTTCACGTAACCCTTGCACAAAAGCATCGAGATCTAAATCTTGAATTGATTCAGCATTGCTACGACCCATGAGATAGCCAAAGCTATAACCGACTTGTTGGTTGATGCTGCTTTTATTATTAATCGGTGCAGCAAAAACAGGTGTAGAAAGTAACAAGCCACAGAGTAATGTTGTTTGAATTTTCATCTTGTATTCTCAATAAAAAGAGGAGAGCAAAAGCTCTCCTTTGATTGACTTGTCTTATTTTACTTTGATCAGTTCAACATCAAAAATAAGCGTGCTGTTGGCTGGAATCATACCAGGTACACCTTGTGGGCCATAACCTAAGTTCGAAGGGATGTAGAGGGTCGCTTTCCCACCTTCTTTCATGAGTTGTAGACCTTCAGTCCAACCTGGAATCACTTGGTTTAAAGGAAACTCAATCGGTTCGCCACGTTCAAGCGAACTATCGAAGACTTTACCGTCGACCAATTGGCCTTTGTAATGCACGGTCACGACAGAGCTGGCAGTGGGTTGCTTGCCTGTACCTTCTTGTGTAATTTTGTACTGTAAGCCTGACGCTGTGGTTTTCACCCCAGGTTTTTTCGCGTTTTCAGTTAAGAAGCTGTCACTGGTTGTTTGTGCTTGCTTTGCATCATTGGCCTGTTTTTGCTGCATTTCTTGTTGGAACTGCTCATAGGCTTGTTTTAATTCTTCTTCGCTATAGGCAGGTTGGCTACGAGCATGACCGGCACGGACACCCGTTACAAAACTGTTAATATCGAGTTCTGGTGGAGTTTGATGAGCAACCTCATAACCCAGTGCATAGCTAATTTTTTCTACGGCAGATGCATTTTTTGAAACTTGGGCTTCGGCTGAAGCTGGGTGTTGAGATGCATAATAAACGGGAACAAGTGCAGCACCGCCTAGAATAACAGCTACAGCAATGGGTAAGGCTTTACTCATGTGAAATTTTTCCTAATTCTATTACATTCAAAAAGTTTTTTAGCATCTTAGCAGACTTCATGAATGACGTGTTTTGTACCACCAGTACATTTTCAAATTAATATATGCCGAAGTCCTTAAAAAAACTATAAGGATTTGAATATATAAACGTTTGTCATACAAAATAAAAAGCCAGAAATCAAGTTCTGGCTTTTTATCGGCTAATAGCTGTCTTTAGTCTGATTCTTTATTGGCTTTATAAGCATAAGCATAATTGTAGCCATAACCTGAACCAGCTGTACGTTGAATGTCATTCAGAATGAAGCCATTGACTTTAACACCTGCTTGTTCAAAGCGATTGATGGTTAACTCAAGCTCTTTCATTTGTGTTTTCGCATAACGCGCAATCACTAAATTAACGCCTGTATATTGAGAAATAATAATCCCATCCGTTACAGCCAGTACTGGTGGTGTGTCGATGATCACATGATCGAACTTCTCAGACAGTTGTTCCAAGACGTTCTTAAACTGAGCCGAGCTTAAGAGTTCAGATGGATTGGTTGGACTTTTACCTCTGGAGATGACGCTTAAGCCAGGTACTTCAGTATTTCGAATCACTGTCTCTAAGCTGTGTTGGCCATTGAGTAATTCAGTGAGACCTGGTTGAGTGTCGTAGTTAAAGTACTTATGTAAATATCCACGACGTAAGTCAGCATCTACAATCAAAACACGTTTATCGCTTTGCGCCAAAATTGTGGCTAAGTTGGTCGAAATAAAAGATTTCCCGACTTCTGGTGCTGGGCCTGAAATCATAATCAGGTTATTTTTTGCAGAACTTAAAGCAAAATGAATGGCGGTACGCATACTACGTAAGCTTTCAATCGCAATATCATCACTGTTTTTAACAGCCAAAATAGGAATATTCTTTTTCTTCTTCAAAATATTGATGCGACTTTCTTGAACAGGAGAACGTGGTACAGTGGCATAAACAGGTAAATCTAACTCATTTTCAATTTGAGCTGAATCTTTAATGCCTGTACGCATCATGTTACGCAATAATGCCAAGAGTGTACCCAGGAAACCACCAACAAAGATGGATAAGATGAGCACAATCAGTGATTTTGGCTTAATCTTCTCAAACGGTTTAACCGCTGTATCAACAATGCGGACATTACCAATCTCACCTGCATTTGCAATTTTGAGTTGTTGGTAGTTATTTAAGAGCGCAGTGTATTGCTCAGCATTGACTTTGACATCACGATAAAGTTGTAAATATAAACGTTGAGTTTCTGGTAGTTGCTTCAAAGCTTGATTTAACTGTTCTTTTTTACTGCTTAATTCCGTTAATTGGGCATTAATTTCCGCCATTAAAGGATGGTCGCTGGTATATTTAGCAGAAAACTCAGCTTGTTTTTGCTTCAGCTCAATCATTAAACGTTCGAGTTCAATATTTTGCTTTAATAACAGTTCAGATTCTTGCGTCACATCAACCGTATTATATTTTTCACGGAATTTATTGAATTGAATTTCAGAGTCTTCGAGCTGCTGCTTGAGTATAGGCAGTTGCTTGTCTAAGAAAGCGAGCGTTTGCGTTGATTCTAGAGATTTCCGCTCAATATTTTGTTTGTGATAGACACTTAAAATATGATTGAGAACTTTAGTGATATGTTCTTTATCTGTGCCTTGGTAATTTAAACCAATCACGCCCGTCATTTTGCCACGTTCAGCAACAGCATAATTCAACATTAGGTTTTTCATTGCTGTTGGTAGAGCGTATTTTGTGATTTTAAGTTCTGGGACTAGATTGTTATTATTTACAATATACACTTGCCACAAGCCATACGGACTAGGCACTTGATTCTTGACATTGGTTTTGCCTTCAAAAACAACTTCATCTTTATGTAGTAGTTGAAATGTGTTTGATTCTTTGAATTTTAGTTGAAGGGGTTCATCTAGATAGAAATCAGGGACATTCAATTGTTTAATTTGAACTACGGATGATTTATTTTGATAAACCACTTCAGTTGGAGTGTAATCAACTGTTGACTTTTTCTCTGAAATCAAACGATTAAATGCGGAGTCTTCTGGGGCCTTGATTTCAATATCAAGGTTGAGATCTCGAATCACTTGTCCCAAAACCATGCGAGATCTTAGAACTTCAATTTCTGCATCGGCTGGTGATTTTTGCCCCATCGCTCCTGAGAGTTGGCTTAACTCGCCTAATAGTGCTGCTGAGGCAGCACTTTTGCTGTCTTCAACGAGAACCATCGCATCTGTAGCATAAATGGGTTGAGTGACTCTTAAATAAAGTAATGCACAAATTAAACTAAAAATAACACAAAGAGCAATGAGTTTCCACTGAGCAATCAGAGAAAAAAATAACTCTTTTAAGTCGATTGTATCTTCGCTAGTGCTAGAGTTTTGATTCATAATTTAATATCGTAATAATTTAAAAATGTGATTTCCAATCAGCAACAAAGCGTTGAATATTGCTACAGGTTATATCAAAAAAGTCTTGATCGTGTTGATAAGGGTCAGGGACATTTTTTCCTTGCCAGTGGCCTAATCTAAAAACCTTACCTTTTGCAAACGGCCATTGTTTTTCTATATGCTGAGCCTGATTCGTACTCATTACTAAAATTAAGTCTGCTTGCTTAATTAAAGATGCATTGATCTGTTTTGCAATATGTGGACGCATATCAATATTAAATTGGTCCATACAATGAATTGCTTTTTCATCTGCATGATGTCCTACCATTGCGGACAATCCTGCAGATTCAATGTGTTGGTTTGGGCAATTCGTCTTTAGGAAATATTCTGCCATCGGGCTACGGCAAATATTTCCGACACAGACAACCAGTATATTTTTAAACGCCATAACTATTTCCCAAGCTGATCAAAACTATAAAGTGCGCTCGAGAATGGAATGATCTGATTGACTACACGTTGCCAACGAGTCAAACCAGTTGCATCAATGTATACAATGTCATTCTTTTTCATGGAAAATTGATTGGCTAATGCTAGATTACCTATACTACTCAAATTTAAGTGATAGATAGTTGACTGCTTTTGATCTAAATCTGTACGCATGACATAAATTCTAGCTGCACTAGCTGAGTAAGGGTTAATCCCTTCACTTTCACCCAATACATCACTTAAAGACATGCCTTGATCGCGTAAGTTAATCGCTTGGCTTTTACTTGATTCACCCATAACATAAAGTTTTTGATCTTGTTTTGTATTTACAAAAATTGTGTCATTCGGGCGAATTAATAAATTATGTAGTGATAAACCATTTTTTTCGAGTTGAATGGTATTTAAATTATACGTAGCACCATTTCGAATAAGTTGAATATTAGTGGTGTCGCCAGTTTTGGTATCAATACCACCAGCTTGACCTAGCGCGGTATAGAGGCTGATGGGTTGATCATTTAAAGTGTATTGGCCACTTTTAAGTACTTGACCATTTACGAAGTATCTTTTGCCTTCGTAAGATAACACTCTAACGACAACATCAGGGTGTTTTAAATATTTACTAAATTGACTACGCAAATATGTATTCGCTTGAGCAAGCGTTTTCCCAGCAATTTTAACTGACCCGACTAAAGGAAGCTGTACATTACCGTTAGGATCAATGGGATAACCAACAGCTTTTACATTAGTTGCATCTTGAATTGGTGGTGTAATTTCAGGATAAGCCCAAAGTTGGATCGATAGAACATCACCTGCACTTAATTTATATATGGATTGCTGATGCTGAAATAACGTTTGAATTTGAGCTAAATTTTGCGAATTCGCTTGAGAAATAGCAGGAATATTATTTTGTGTCAAAGGTACAACACTTAATTCAGCACCTTGATCTGTTTTATAGGAACCTTGTTGTGGTAAATCATATGTCTGAAGTCCAGGGGTCATTGCACATCCTGTAATTCCTAAACTCAAAACCAGCATAACGCTATAACGATAGTAATTCACTCGAATATAAATCCTATTTATAAATTTGAATGTTTTTGAACGGGCCAATGAACCCTAATTGTACGTTTCAGACTGCAAAATTCTATACTATTCGCGCTATTTAATATAGTTATTGATGTTTTAAAACGTAATTCGATTAGGTTTTTTATAAAATATAAAAAATGTACCTGAGACTTTGATCTTAACAAAATAGCATATAGATAAAAAGGACCATAGATTTGATCTATTTGAATCGGGAAGTATGACTTTTTATGTATGTTTAGAACATCATTACACAATCGAAATTTGATTTTCTGATATAATTTAACGCTATTTACAACATAACGATGATTGATGATTCATCGATGACATAGGCTTCAGTATGTTACAACTCTCCGAATTAAAAATTGCCATCATCGGATTAGGTTATGTCGGTTTACCGCTAGCTGTTGAGTTTGGAAAAAAAGTTCCCGTGATAGGCTTTGATATTCACCAGAAGCGTATTGATGAGCTACAGAGCGGACAAGATCATACTTTAGAAGTTTCACCAAAAGAATTAAAGCAAGCAACGCATTTAAGCTACACCACGAACCTACAGCAGTTAGCAGATTGTAATTTCTTTATTGTTACAGTTCCAACCCCGATCGATGAATTTAAGCAACCCGATCTGACTCCCTTGGTTAAAGCATCCGAAAGTATTGCTAGAGTACTGAAAAAGGGTGATGTGGTTGTCTATGAATCAACGGTTTATCCAGGTGCAACTGAAGAAGTTTGTATTCCTGTTTTAGAAAAAAATTCAGGATTAAAATTCAATCAGGATTTTTATGCAGGTTATAGTCCTGAGCGTATTAATCCGGGTGATAAATTGCACCGCGTTACTAATATTTTAAAAATCACTTCGGGTTCAACACCTGCAGTCGCTGATTATGTCGATCAAGTCTATAACTTGGTTGTTGAAGCAGGCACACATAAAGCAGCCAGTATTAAAGTTGCAGAAGCTGCGAAGGTGATTGAAAACACTCAGCGCGATGTGAATATAGCTTTAATTAATGAATTGGCGTTGATTTTCAATAAAATGGGCATTGATACGGAAGCGGTATTAGAGGCTGCTGGAACTAAATGGAATTTCCTTCCATTCCGTCCGGGTTTAGTCGGTGGGCACTGTATCGGGGTTGATCCGTATTACTTAACTCATAAAGCACAGTCGATGGGTTATCATCCTGAAATTATTTTAGCGGGTCGCCGTTTAAATGATGGTATGGGTGCTTATGTGGTGACTCAACTGGTTAAAGCCATGTTGAAAAAACGCATTCAAGTTGAAGATGCCAAAGTACTGATTTTAGGCCTAAGCTTTAAAGAAAACTGCCCAGATATTCGTAATACACGCATCATTGATATCGTCAATGAACTCAAGGAATATCACACTCAGATTGATGTCTATGACCCTTGGGTAGATGCTGCTGAGGCTGAGCATGAATATGGCATTCAGCCAATTTCGACTTTAGAAGATGGCAAATACGATGCAGTCATTCTTGCGGTTGCCCATCAGCAATTTAAGGTGATGGGCGCTGATGCAATTCGTGCTTTGGGTAAAGCTGATCATGTGCTGTATGACTTGAAATATGTGTTATCTCAAGCCGAATCTGATCTACGTTTGTAAGGAGCATACCATCATGAATCAATATCAACAGGTATGTGACAAGCTCAAAACTGCACCTAAAACTTGGTTGGTGACAGGTGTAGCAGGTTTTATTGGCTCGAATCTTTTAGAAACGTTACTCAAACTCAATCAAACTGTGGTGGGTTTAGATAACTTTGCCACAGGTCATCAGCATAATTTGGATGAAGTACAAAGCTTAGTGACTGAGGCGCAATGGGCAAAATTCAGCTTTATTGAAGGTGACATACGTCAGTTTGCAGATTGCCAAAAAGCATGTGTAGGTGTGGATTATGTCTTGCATGAAGCCGCTTTAGGCTCAGTACCACGTTCAATTGCCGATCCGATCACCACCAATGAAACCAATATCAGTGGTTTCTTAAATATGCTCACTGCTGCGCGTGATGCAGGTGTTGCAAGCTTTACTTATGCAGCCAGCAGTTCGACTTATGGTGATCATCCCGCATTGCCAAAAGTGGAAGAAAATATTGGTAAACCACTTTCACCCTACGCAGTGACGAAGTACGTCAATGAGTTATACGCAGACGTATTTGCGAAAACTTATGGGTTTAAAGCAATTGGCTTACGTTACTTTAACGTGTTTGGTCAACGCCAAGATCCGAAAGGCGCTTACGCAGCAGTGATCCCGAAATGGACATCATCAATGATTGCTGGTGAAGATGTGTTTATTAACGGTGATGGTGAAACCAGTCGAGATTTCTGTTTTATTCAAAATGTGGTGCAAGCGAATATTTTAGCTGCGACAACGCAAAGCGATGAAGCAAAAAATCAGGTCTATAATGTTGCACTAGGTGACCGCACAACTTTGAATGAGTTGTACCGTGCGATTCAGGCAGCGCTTTCGACAAACGATGTGAACTTTGAGCGTGATCCTGTGTACCGTGAATTCCGTGCGGGTGATGTACGTCATTCACAAGCCAGCATTGCCAAAATTAAGCAGCATTTGGGTTATGCACCGCAGTTTAAAATTGCCGAAGGTATTCAGTTGGCCATGCGTTGGTACGTAAACAATTTAAAATGATATTGAACAGATGATTGCGAAATTTTTCGCAAAATATCAGTCCATTGGACTGATTACATTAAGTTTACTGGTCGGTGCGATAATTACATTTATCGCACTTCCTGTTTTAACACGCCTATATTCTGTTGCTGACTTTGGTACTTACGGGATTGCATTGGCGATTGTCAGTATTTTATCCACGGTTGCCAATTTACGTCTTGATCAAGCATTGTTAGTCGCGGACGAGCAAGATAAAAAGAGTCTGATTTTTGAAGGGGCTGTATTCTCAACTGCGATTGCTGTCATTAGTGGCATCGTCATCAGTGCAATTTTAAATGTTGAAATGGCAGGGGCAGTTGCTACAGGTGTGCTTGCCAATACCCTGATTCAGAGTCTGTATAATTATCAGTTTTCAGCACATAAAGAATATTTCTGTGCAGGTTTAAATGTTTTCCGTAGTGCCATCGTGGTGGCGATTCAACTCTCCTTACCGCTCGTGATGCAAATTAGCTTGGTGAACAGTTATAACCTGAGCTCGATCATCATGATTGTGGCAGTGTTGATTTATTTAATAAAGCATCAACTGTATCAAGTCAGTTGGCAGGCATTTAAACATTACAAAGATTTTATTTATGCCAATACACCACATGCGTTGCTGAATAGTTTTTCACATAATTTACCCTATTATGTGGTATCGCATTTTGTCGGTGTACAGGCGATGGGTTTCTATGCCATTGTCGAACGGACTTTGCGTGTTCCGATTAATCTTATTTCACAAACCCTACGTCAGTTTTTTATCCGTAAATTTAAAGATGCGGATTCAAGCCAAAATGCGTTAAAAGCCAGTGTGCTGCTCAGTTTGGTTTCACTGCCGTTATTTGCCTTGGTCTTTGTATTGCCTGAATCTTTATATTTATGGGTTTTTGGCAGTGAATGGGTGGGTATTTCGAGCTATTTCCAAATTTTAGCTTTGGGCTATTGGGCGATTTTCTGTAATCCACCAAGCTCCGCTTTTCTGATTGCTCAGCGCAACAGCCAAGTATTGTTTAAGTTGCAAATCGTAGAACTCATGATTAAGTTCGCATTATTTGCAGGCTTCTATGCAGTCTTTGCTGATAAAGTGTATTTGTTACTTGCGGTACCTGTGGCATTAATTTTCTATAACTTTGCCATTTTATATGTGGTGTGGAGAAATAAAAACTGATGTTTTTTAAAATTTTAAAATACATGAATTGGTTTGCTTCACAGTGCCGTAAAGTGATGTACAACATGGCATTTGGCACGCAATTCCGTTACTTCGGCAAAGGCTGTACGGTTGATATTAGCGGACAAGTCAAGATCGGTAAGAATGTCTATATTGGCGATCATGTCAGTTTAATTGTCGAGCAAGGTGCGATTTTAGAAATTGCAGATAACAGCTTTATTGGTGAAAGCTGTTATATCAAATGCTTTGGTGGCAAGGTGTCGATTGGTCAAGACGTTAGCATTAATTCTAAGTCTTTTATCAATGGCTGTGGTGGTATCACGATTGGCGATAACACCCGTATTGGTACGCAAAGTATTTTGATTGCCAGCAACCATAAATTTGGTGAGCCTGATCTGTTGGTGAAAGATGCGATTACCAAGCAGGGCGTGAGTTTAGGGAAAAATATTTGGCTTGGTGCGCGGGTGACGGTACTCGATGGCGTGAAAATTCCAAATGATTCGGTGATTGGGGCATGTAGCCTCGTGTCGAAACCTTTGTTTGAATCAGGGGTGTATGTCGGTATTCCGGCCAAAAAAATCAAATCTGTATAAAGTGCTATGCATATCGTAAAACACATTTTCAGCGTAAAATAGCTGACTTATTTTCCTCCTTTTAAGTTGCCCCGCCTCATTCAGGTACTGTGTATGTCATTTATGGTTTCTGCGTTTCGACAGCTGTTTGATCTTGCTTATTTTATGGCAAAGGGCAGTGTGGCTTATGCACGTAAAAAAGGTGTGAAAGTTGGTGAAAACTGCCGAATCTATATTAAAAGTTGGGGCTCGGAACCGTTCTTGGTCAGCATTGGCGATCATGTGACGGTCACTTCAGGGGTGAAATTTATTACTCATGATGGCAGTACCTGTTTAATCAAAGATGAGCAAGGGAAGCGCTATCAACGCTTTGCCCCAATTCAGGTGGGTTCGCATGTCTTTATTGGTGTGAATAGCATTATTATGCCTGGAGTTACGATTGGCTCAAATGTGGTGATTGGAGCTGGTTCTGTGGTGACTAAGGATATTCCTGATAATAGTGTAGCGATTGGTGTGCCAGCTAAAGTGGTATCCAGTTTTGCTGATTATCAAGCCAAAATTCAAAGTAGCTGTGCCAGTGATACTGATTTAGCGGGTATTACGGATTATCGCGAGCGCGTGGCACGTGCCATGGCGATTCAAGCTTCAAAAAACCACCTTTAATATTCTCCCATTTCATAAAGTTTAGGTCTGCATATGTTGAATAAAGTCATGTTCTTTTTGCCAAGCTTGGGCGGTGGCGGTGCAGAACGTACGGTCATTCAACTGGCGAACAGTTTTGCTGAACAAGGACTTAAAATTCATTTAGGCGTATGTGACCTGAATGGCGATAAAGCCAAGCTGTTACCCGAAGTGAGTTCTAAAATTGAATTGGTCAATTTTAATTGCGGTCGGGTGATGAATAGCATCACGCCCTTAAAACTGAAAATGAAAGCTGAGCAATACGACTGCTTGGTGGCAACGCAAACCCATACCAATATTGTGGCAGGCATTGCGAAAAAGCTTGCAGGTGTTGCAACGCGATTGATCTTCCGTGAAGTATCAACGCCATCCAAAAACTTAAAATTGCAAGGTATTGCTAAATTTGTGCTGAAAACTTTGGTGAATTGGACTTATCCCATGGCACAGCAAGTGGTCTGTGTCTCTAAAGGGGTTGAAGCCGATTTTCGTGAATATTATGGCTATAAAAATAATAATCTGAGCACGATTTATAACCCTGTATTGGACGATGCCTATTTTGAAAAGCTTAAAGCGCCAGTCACACACAAATTTTTGAACGGTAACAATAAAGTAATTTTGGCAGTGGGGCGTCTCACTGAAGCAAAGAACTTTGGTTTTCTGATCCGCTCCTTTAAAGTCTTGCAAGATCAGAATCCTGAAACCCGATTATTGATTTTAGGTGAGGGTGAACTGCGTGCAGAGTTTGAGGATTTAGTTACCGACTTAGGTTTAAAAGACGTGGTGGATTTGCCGGGCTTTGATGCCAATCCATACGCTTATTTTAAATATGCATCGCTGTTTGTTTTAAGTTCCAATTGGGAAGGTTTGCCTGGAGTACTCATTCAGGCGTTGGCATCCAAAGTCAAAGTGGTCAGTACTGATTGCCCAAGTGGTCCACGTGAAATTTTAGACCATACCAAGTTCGGTTTATTGGTCGAATGCAATGATCAGATAGGTTTAACCCAAGCGATGCAGCAGGCGATTTTTGCAGATTATGTGCAATATCAAGAAGCTGATTTTGAAGCGCATATTCAGCAGTTTCATAAGCAAACCGTACTCAAGCAATATTTGCGAATGATGGAGTCTGCATCATGACTAAACCATTAATGGTGCATGTGATTACCAACTTTGCGGGCGTGGGAGGTGCTGAGATGATGTTGGCACGCCTGATCCAATGCACAGAGCAGCAGTATAAACATGTGATCATTGCATTGATGAAAACCTCTGAGGTTTATCAACGTACTTTAGATTGTTGTCAGTCATATTATGCACTGCAGTGGAATGGTTTAAATACGTTGGGTACGATTCAAAAACTGCGTGGTTTACTGAAACAACTACAACCCAAAACCGTGCAATGTTGGATGTATCATGCCAATGTGCTCACAAGTTTAAGTATGCTTGGTTTAGCTCAAAAACCGAATGTGGTGTGGGGCATTCATCATTCTCTTGCTTCTCCTAAAGATGAATCCATCAGCACGAAAATTGCCTTAGGCTTAAGCAAAATACTGTCCCAACAAGCCAGTGCCATTATTTATTGTGCGCATTCGTCTATGCAGCAGCATCAGGTCTTTGGCTTTAAAAATGCCAATAGTCAAGTGATTGCCAATGGCGTGTTTTTAGATAAATTTCAGCCCAATCCTCAATTGCATGAACCAACCGTGATTGGTTTTGCAGGGCGTTATCACACGGCCAAAGGCTACCCCTATTTGTTTGAAACCATGGGCTTGCTGAAAGATAAAAACATCATCTTTAAAATTGTTGGCAGCGGCGCGAGTTTAGAAAATCCTGAAGTAAAAGCCTTGTTTGAGCAGTATCAGTTAGATGCCGAAAAAGTGCATTTGCTTGATCAAATCTCAGATATGCCTGCTTTTTATCAATCGGTTGATGCTTTTCTGATGACTTCAATTACCGAAGGTTTTCCGAATGTGTTGGTCGAAGCCATGGCATCAGGTTTGCCTTGTATCAGCACAGATGTTGGTGATGCGCAATATATTGTGCAAGAGCTTGGCGAAATTGTACCGCCGCGCAATTCGGCTGTATTGGTGCAAGCAACTTTAAATTATGTGCAGCAAAGCAATGATGAAAAATTGCAGTTGAAACAAGCCGTGCGTGAGCGCGTAGAAGCACATTTCAGTATTGAGAAAGTGAGTCAGCAATATATGCAAGTTTGGGAGCAAAGCCGTTGAAATTTCTGATGATCAGCAGTTTTTTGCCATCTGTACTCAATTTTCGTGGCAAGTTATTAGAAGCGATTTCTGCGCACGGCTATGAAATTCACATTATGGCACCTGAATTCGCATCATTCCCAGAAGAACAGCAAAAACTGCAAGCCCTGGGCTATCATCTGCATGAGATTCCCATGCAGCGTACCGGCACCAATCCACTGGCGGATTTAAAACTGTTAAAACATATCTATCGGCAAATTCGTCAAATTCAGCCTGAGTATGTGCTGTCCTATACTATTAAACCGGTCATTTACGGTACCTTGGCGGCTTGGCTTGCGAAAGTACCGCATCGTTTTGCCTTAATTACAGGTTTGGGCTATGCCTTTCAAAATGTGGAATCTGGCAAGCGTAGTCTGTTTCAAAAGCTGGTGCATGGCTTATATGCGCAAGCGCTCAAACGTAGCGACAAAGTCTTTTTCCAAAACCCTGATGATTTAAAGCTTTTCCAGGACATGCATTTGCTTGATGCCAATAAACCAAGCGTGGTGGTGAATGGTTCAGGGGTAAATGTACAAGACTTTGATGTCATGCCTTTACCGAAAGATGATGCAGGCGTGGTCAAAGCCTCATTCTTGCTCATTGCACGGCTTTTGGGGGATAAAGGTGTGCGTGAATATGCTGAATCGGCACGTATCATCAAAGCACAATATCCTGAAGCTGAGTTTCATTTGGTCGGTTGGATTGATGATAATCCTTCGGCCATTTCGCAAGCTGAACTTGACACGTGGATTGCCGATGGTCGCCTCAAATATTGGGGTAAGCTCAGTGATGTCCGTCCTGCAATTGCGGAAAGCTCGGTCTACGTTTTGCCCTCCTACCGTGAAGGCACGCCACGTACGGTACTAGAGGCGATGGCTATGGGACGGGCGATTATTACCACCGATGCACCAGGTTGTCGTGAAACGGTATTGCACGGTGTGAATGGTTATTTGGTTGCAGTGAAATCAGTCGATGAGCTGGTGCAATGCATGCAATACTTTATTGAAGATCCAAAACTGATTGAGTATATGGGACAGCGTTCGCGAGAAATTGCGCTGAATAAATATGATGTGCATCAAGTGAATAAGCACATGATGGCTGAAATGGATATTCATTAAAGGCGATTCACCCAATTTAAGAGACGATCCAAATGACCTTAAAATATATAAAAAGTGATTTATACCGTTATACCGGCCATGTCAGTTTTAAAACCTTTTTGAAAACTTATTTTTTCAATCGTGGTTTTAATTTTTCATTTTGGCTGCGTTTAGCCAGCGCTCAAAGCGCGTGGGCAAAACTGGCCTATCCTATTTATTATTATAAAAAAAAGCAGTACGGCATTGATATTCATACCACGACTCAAATTGGCTACGGCTTGTTGATTGGGCATGGCGGGCCGTTGGTCGTTAATCCGACAACTGTGATTGGCAATAATGTGAATTTATCGCAATTTACCACCATTGGTGCAAATGGCGGTCGTCAAGCCGCAGAAATTGGCGATAATGTTTATATTGGGCCCAATGTCTGCATCATTGAGCATGTCAAAATTGGTAATAATGCCACTATAGGTGCAGGAAGCGTTGTGACAAAAGATATTCCTGAAAATGCAACTGCGGTAGGAAACTACGCGAAAGTGATCAGCATGAATAATCCGGGTCATGCAGTTAATCGTCGTTGGACAGATTTCTAAAAGGCTATATGGTTTGGCAGCGTTTAGAATGAGGAATATTTGAGTCCCTTTGACCGTTGAAATATTTTACAAATCTGATGGCTTTGGACAGGGTATAATCATTGCTATAAATGGATACTATTTCCTCATCTTTATCTAACCTCAAGAGTGAACCATGTTAAAGCGCTTATTGGATATTGTGATTGCATCATCTGCGCTAGTGCTGCTGTCTCCTGTATATGCTTTTGTGGCCTATAAGGTGCGAAAAAATTTGGGTTCACCCGTGTTGTTCCGTCAGGTGCGTCCGGGGCTAAATGGCAAACCTTTTGAAATGATAAAATTCCGCAGTATGAAAGATGCGGTTGATGCACAAGGTCATTCCTTGCCCGACAGTGAGCGTTTAACACCCTTTGGTCAAATGCTGCGTTCCAGCAGTTTGGATGAAATGCCCGAACTGTGGAACGTAATTAAAGGTGAGATGAGTATCGTGGGACCACGCCCGTTATTGATGGAATATTTGCCTTTATATAATAGCGAGCAAGCCAAACGCCATGATGTACGTCCCGGCATCACGGGCTATGCGCAGGTGAATGGACGTAATGCCATCTCATGGGAAAAGAAGTTTGAACTCGACACATGGTATGTCAACAATCAGTCCTTGTGGCTCGACTTTAAAATCATGCTGAAAACCGTCAAAAAAGTACTCGCGAAAGATGATATTAGTGCCGAAGGTGATGTCACGATGCATAAATTCACAGGCAGCAAACATGACTAAGCTTTATGCCGTATATGGTGCTTCGGGGTGTGGACGTAGTTTGATGCCTGTAGCACGTCAACAATTAGCACGTCAGCAAGAGCCTGCTGAAATTGTGTTTATTGATGATGCTTTGACTGAAATTACCATAGTGAATGGTCATCGTGCCATGAACTACCCACAATTTAAAGCGGAGCCTGTATCTTTCAAAGCGGTACTGATTGCAATTGCCAATAGTCAAGTACGTGAAAAAATTGCGCTGAAACTGGAGCAAGATGGTCTTCCATTGTGGTCAGTGCAGGCAGATAATACGCTGCTGATGGATACGGTAGAACTTGGCGCAGGTGCTGCGTTGAGTCCTTTTGTCACGATTACATCCAATATTAAAATTGGCAAATGTTTTCATGCCAACTTATATAGTTATGTCGAGCATGATTGTGTAATTGGTGATTTCGTCACGTTTGCACCGGGCGTAAAATGCAACGGTAATATTCATATAGAAGACCATGTTTATATTGGTGCAGGTGCCGTGATTAAACAAGGCACACCTGCGCAACCTTTGGTGATTGGTCGTGGTGCTGTGGTGGGTATGGGCGCTGTGGTGACCAAAAGCGTGCCTGCGGGCGTAACAGTGGTGGGAAATCCTGCCCGTATACTGACCAGTAAATGATAAATTTAGGAAAAACTCATGTTAAACACTGCATTTGAACCGTGGCCAAGTTTCACCTCAGCTGAAGCAGATGCGGTGTCAAAGGTCCTTTTATCCAATAAAGTCAATTATTGGACAGGACAAGAGTGCCGTGAGTTTGAAAAAGAATTTGCAGCATTTGCACAGACGCAGTATGCCGTCGCTGTAGCGAATGGCACAGTCGCACTGGATTTGGCCTTAAAAGCCCTTGGCATTGGCACAGGCGATGATGTGATCGTCACTTCACGGACATTTCTTGCATCTGCCAGTTCAATTGTGACGGCTGGTGCCAATCCTGTTTTTGCCGATGTTGAACTGGATTCACAGAATATTTCACGCCGTACGATTGAAGCTGTGCTTACTCCGAAAACCAAAGCCATTATTTGTGTGCATTTGGCGGGTTGGATGTGTGATATGGATCCGATCATGCAGTTGGCTGAGGAAAAAGGGATTTGGGTCATAGAAGACTGTGCCCAAGCCCATGGTGCATTCTATAAAGGTCAATCCGCAGGTTCAATCGGGCATATTGGCGCATGGTCATTTTGTCAAGACAAGATCATGACCACGGGTGGTGAAGGCGGTATGGTTACCACCAATGATGAAAATTTATGGAAAAAAATGTGGTCATATAAAGACCACGGTAAAAACTTTGACAGCATTTATAACAAACAGCACCCGCCTGGCTTTCGTTGGTTACATGACAGCTTTGGCACCAACTGGCGCATGATGGAAATGCAGGCTGTTATCGGACGTTTACAACTCCAAAAAATGCCAGAATGGACGCAAGTGCGTAATGCGCATATGCGTCGCGTTTTAGCAAGTTTTGAAAATAACCCTTATTTTACTGTGGCAATGCCACCTGCGAATTATGTTCATGCGGCATATAAGGCTTATGTCCAAGTGAATACAGCACAATTGCCAGAAGGTTGGTCGCGTGATCGCATTATGGCGGAAATTAATGCACTGGGTGTGCCATGCTTTAGTGGTTCATGTTCAGAAGTGTATTTAGAAAAAGCCTTTGATGGAACACCATGGCGACCTGAGCAACGATTGGTCAATGCCAAAAGCTTGGGGGACAGCAGTTTAATGTTCTTGGTACATCCGACTTTGTCCGACAGCAACATGCAAAAAACGGTGGATAGTATCCAACAGGTGATCTCACAAATCTCCATGTGAAACAGCGTATAATTTGCCATGCAATTTTTTGCCTTCATCTAGCCCGTTGAGTCCATCGTGAAAGACATTATCCGAGTTATTGCATCATTACCGCGCCGCCAAAAACAAGTTGTTTTAGTGGTCATGGATATCTGTGTCCTGCCTTTGATGATGTGGCTGGTTTATGCCATTCGACTAGCCAAACCAAATGTTCCGGTGATGGAAGGTTTAGATTTTTGGTATCTGTATGTCGGTGTCATTGGTGTCGCAATTTTTGCCTTACTCGGTATTTATAGTGCGATTGTGCGCTCCTTCAATGAAGATTATTTGCTACGGATCTCGATCGCGACATTTATCCAAATTGTTGGTTTATATGCAGTTAAGAAGCTCGGTTTAGCTTTTATTCCCATGAGCATTCCACTCATGTACGGCTTTGTGCTGTTTTCTTGGATGTGGTGGAGCCGTGCTGTAATTCGCTATGCCACACTGCGTACTTTTGTGAAAAAGCAAAACCGTAAGCGTGTCGCGATTTATGGTGCAGGGCTTGCGGGGCAGCAAATTGCGGCCGCATTATATCGCTCTGATGACTATTTGCCCGTCTGTTTTATTGATGATAAAGCTTCGTTACAAGGGCAGTCTTTAAGCGGACTAAAAATCTTTTCACCGAAAAGGGCGCTTACCGCATTTCGTAAGTTTCACATCGAAGAAATATTACTGGCTATGCCATCTGTAAGTCGTGCACGTAAAAAAGCAATTATTGAGTCTTTTGAACCGTCTAATGTCAAAATTATGGAACTGCCAGGGGTCACCCAACTGGTGGGCGGGCGAGTTCAAGTCTCCGATATTCGAGAAGTCGATATTATTGACTTACTGGGGCGTGATCCAGTACCACCCAAGTTAGACCTTTTAGAAAAAAATATTAAAAATAAAGTGGTGATGGTAACTGGTGCAGGTGGATCAATTGGTTCAGAACTTTCCCGTCAGATCGTGAAGCATCAACCAAAATGCCTTGTTTTATTTGAAATGTCTGAATTTGCACTGTATTCCATTGATCGCGAATTACAAAACGCAGGTGTAGAAGTAGTGCCTATACTAGGTTCTGTAACTCACCAAATAAAGTTGGAACGTATATTGCAAAACCATGCTGTGCAAACGGTTTACCATGCAGCAGCTTATAAGCATGTTCCCTTGGTTGAGGCCAACCCCTTTGAAGGGATCTATAATACTTCAATTGGTACGGCCCGTAGTGTTGACGCTGCTGTGGCTCAAGGAGTTGAAACCTTTGTCCTGATTTCTACTGACAAAGCTGTACGCCCAACCAATGTCATGGGTGCATCGAAACGGATGGCAGAATTGTATTGCCAAGGTTTAGCTGCCACAAAACCGCAAACACAAATCAGTATAGTTCGTTTTGGTAATGTATTAGGTTCATCAGGTTCTGTCGTTCCTTTGTTCAAAAAACAGATTGAAAAAGGTGGACCTGTTACAGTAACTCACCCTGAGGTGACTCGTTATTTTATGACTATTCCTGAGGCTGCGCAGTTGGTGATTCAGGCGGGGGCAATGGGAACAGGCGGAGATGTTTTTCTACTGGATATGGGTGAACCCGTTAAAATTGTTGATTTGGCTAAACAGATGATTCGTCTAAGTGGGTTTAAACCTATGGATGAAAAAGGCTTAGGGGATATCGCAATTCAGTTTACTGGCCTACGTCCAGGTGAAAAACTATATGAAGAGCTACTCATCGAATCTGAAAATGTGACTAAAACCGACCATGAACGAATTTTAAAATCGTATGAGCATTTTTATCTTTTTGATCAAATTAACAGCGTATTTTTGCAGTTATCTGATTTATCTGAACAAGGAGAGAATCAGGTAAAAATTAAAAATATCCTACAAACCTATGTAGAGGGTTACAAAACCAAAGATTTGCACAAGAATTGATATATTTTATTGATGTTCATTTGATAAAGCCTAACGTGTTCAATTAAACTATTTATACAATTCATTCACATATTTTGAATAAAATACTGAAATAGTTTTAGAAAAAAAGAAACATCTTATTTATCTATAGATAACCTAAAATTATTTTGCTATCAATCAATTTAAATTAAGAGCAGGAAAATATGAAATTATTGGTAACAGGCGGTGCTGGTTTTATTGGTTCAGCCGTTGTTCGTCATGTTATTGAAAATACAGAAAACGAAGTATTAAATGTCGACAAACTCACCTATGCAGGAAATTTAGAATCTTTAGCACGTATTGCTAAAAATCCGCGATACACATTTTCTCAAACTGACATCTGTGATCGTGCTGCTTTAGATGAATTATTTGAAAATTTCCAACCCGATGCTGTGATGCATTTAGCTGCTGAATCGCATGTCGACCGTTCAATTACTGGCCCTGCGGCGTTTATTGAAACCAATATTATTGGTACCTACCAACTACTTGAGGCAGCACGCCATTACTGGAATCAACTAGATCAAAATAAAAAACAAGCATTTCGATTTCATCATATTTCAACAGATGAAGTGTATGGCGATTTAGAAGGTACAGAAGATCTGTTTTTAGAAACAACACCTTATGCTCCAAGTTCACCTTACTCTGCCAGCAAAGCCAGTTCGGATCACTTGGTTAGAGCATGGTACCGCACGTACGGATTACCAGTTGTACTGACCAATTGTTCAAACAACTATGGGCCGTTCCATTTCCCTGAAAAACTCATTCCGCTGGTAATTTTAAATGCACTGGCGGGTAAGCCACTACCTGTATATGGAAACGGTACACAAATTCGTGACTGGTTGTATGTAGAAGATCATGCCCGCGCACTTTATAAAGTAGTCACAGAAGCAGCAGTGGGTGAAACTTACAACATTGGCGGTCACAACGAGCAAAAAAATATTGATGTGGTAAAAGCAATTTGCGAACTTTTAGAAGAGCTTGCTCCAAACAAACCTGAAGGTTTAGCACGTTATGAAGACCTCATCACTTATGTGACAGATCGTCCGGGACATGATTTGCGCTATGCGATTGATGCAAGTAAAATCCAAAAAGATTTAGGCTGGGTGCCGCAAGAAAGCTTTGAGACAGGCCTTAGAAAAACAGTGCAGTGGTACCTAAACAACCAAGCGTGGGTACAGCATATTCAAAGTGGTGAATACCAAAACTGGATTCAGCAACAGTACACAACCACCGAAAAAATGAATTAAGTTGCGTGAAACTATGAAAATACTGTTGCTTGGAAAAAATGGTCAAGTTGGGTGGGAGTTGCAACGCGCACTCCAACCGCTTGGTGAAGTGGTTACACTTGATCGCAATATGTCATCTGAGGGCTTCAGTGGCAATGTTGCAGATTTTGCTGCCATTTCTGATGTGTTTGATAAAATTAATCCAGATATCGTCGTGAATGCCACCGCATATACTGCGGTTGATAAAGCCGAATATGATCAGCAACAGGCACAGCTTATCAATGCGCAAGCAGTGAAGCATTTGGCTAGTGAGTGCAAAAAGCATCATGCACTGTTGATTCATTACTCGACTGACTATGTTTTTAGTGGAGATGGTATTACTCCATGGAATGAAGATGATCAAACCTCACCAGTGAATTACTATGGCCTCACCAAACGTGAAGGCGAGTTAGCACTTGAACAGAGCACTGTTCGGTTTTTAAACTTTCGTACCTGCTGGGTATATGCCGCACGAGGCAATAACTTTATAAAAACCATGCTCAAACTGGCTCAGGCCAAAGAAGAGCTGAGTATCATTCATGATCAGGTTGGGGTGCCTACAGGCGCAGCACTGATTGCTGATGTTACGGCTCAAGCGATTCGCTATTACACCTTACAATCTGAAACCGAAAAACAAAATCTGCATGGTCATTATCATTTGGCGCCAAAAGGTGAAACCACATGGCATGATTACGCTCAATTTGTTTTTGCACATGCACGACATACAGGGCAAGTTTTAGCTTTAAATAAAGTAAATCCAATTGAAACATCGGCATACCCAACACCGGCAAAACGCCCGCTTAATTCACGTTTAAACACCAACAAGCTAGAACAAAATTTTAAATTGCATCTTCCTCACTGGCAGCAAGGTGTAACACAAGTATTAGAGGAACTTCTTCCATGACTCAAAACCGTAAAGGGATTATTTTAGCGGGCGGCTCTGGCACACGCTTGTATCCAATTACCATGGGTACATCAAAACAGCTACTCCCAATTTATGACAAACCCATGATTTATTATCCACTGTCTGTACTTATGCTGGCAGGGATTAGTGAAATTTTAATTATATCTACCCCAGAAGACTTACCAAACTTTGAAAAACTTTTAGGAACAGGTGAGGCGCTTGGAATCAAACTCTCTTACAAAGTTCAACCATCTCCTGACGGGCTTGCTCAAGCATTTATTTTGGGCGAAGAGTTTATTGGTCAAGATAATGTCACCCTAATTTTGGGTGACAATATTTTTTACGGTCAAAGTTTTGGGCAGCAGCTCAAGCGTGCAGCCGAGCAACAGACGGGTGCAACAGTATTTGGCTACTATGTGAGTGATCCAGAGCGTTTTGGTGTGGTCGATTTTGATGCATCGGGTAAAGCTTTAAGTATTGAAGAAAAACCAGAGCAGCCAAAATCGAATTATGCAGTGACGGGTTTGTATTTTTACGACAATTCGGTGGTTGAGATTGCCAAAAATATTAAACCATCACATCGCGGGGAGCTTGAAATTACCGACGTAAATAATATTTATTTACAGCAACAAGCACTAAATGTAGAAGTACTTGGCCGAGGTTTTGCATGGCTAGATACAGGTACACATGATTCACTGATTGAAGCGAGTCAGTTTGTACAAACCATTGAGCATCGTCAGGGTTTAAAAGTTGCCAGTTTAGAAGAGATTTCTTTTAACAATGGCTGGATCGATTTAAACCAACTTAAAGCACGTGGTGAATTTTTTAAGAAAACTGGATATGGTCAGTACTTGTTAAAATTGCATCAAGAACATTCAAAATAAATGTAATCAAGTCATTATCTAAATCAACATGATGCCTTGCATATAGACTACACTGGATATTGTCGTAATGAATATTATTGAAACTAAAATCAATGGTTTACTCATTTTAGAGCCGCGTGTATTTGGTGATGACCGTGGCTGGTTTATGGAAAGTTTTAACCAAAAAAACTTTGAGCAGGCGCTTACTGAGCGTGATTTAGATGTGCCACAATTTGTACAAGATAATCACTCGTTTTCACAAAAAGGCGTATTGCGCGGTTTGCATTATCAGCTTAATCCGCATGCGCAAGGTAAACTGGTACGTGTGGTACAGGGCCGAGCGTGGGATGTGGCAGTAGATATTCGTGAAAACTCACCAACATTTGGGGAGTGGGTAGGGCTTGAGCTTACAGGTGAAAACCACAAACAGTTTTGGATTCCTGCTGGTTTTGCACATGGCTTCATAGCACTCGAAGATAATACTCAGTTTTTATATAAGACCACGAATTACTACTCTAAGGAATGTGAAAGAAGTATTGTATGGAATGATCCAGATCTTGCGATTGATTGGCCTATTGAAGAAGGAACTGAATTAAAATTGACTGAGAAAGATGAAAATGCAAGTAGATTTCCAGATGCTGCGTTGTTTTAATCCTCTATGAAAACAAATAAAATTCTGAAAAATTTTTCTTATTTAGGTATAGTTCAAATATTAAACTACGCTTTACCTATCATTACAATTCCTTTGGTTTCTAGAGCATTAGGCGTAGATAAAATTGGACTGATAAGCTATATATTTTCGTATATATCTTATCTTATTTTATTTGTGAATTACTCTTTTTCATTAACAGCTATCCGAAAGCAAAATCAACTTAATGACTTGAGTCTCACATTTAGCTTAGTTTTTAAGAGCCAACTTCTTTTACTCGCCCTAACATTACCTTTCTTACTAATTGCACTATTATTTATACCAGATCTTAAGTATAACTGGTTTTTAACATGTATTTCGTATATAGCAGTACTAGGTGCTTTTTTTGATAAAAATTGGATTTTTCAATATAAGCAAGATTTGAAATTAGTTGCGATTGTTAATGTATTACTTAAGATTATAAGTGTTGTATGTATTATACTTTTCATAAAAGAGAAAGAAGATTATCTCCTTTATGCTATAATTTTATATAGTGTTATCTTTTTAACAAATATTATCCTATTTTTTATATGTGTAAAAAAATACGAAATTAAAATTTTAAAAGTTAGATTAAAAGAAGTTATTAGTTTTTTGAAAGAAGGGAAAACGTTGTTTTTCTCTTCAGTTGTTATTAGTCTATATACATCTACTAGTTCACTATTACTTGGAGTTTATTGCAGTAATCGAGATGTGGGTTTATATTCTGCTGCGAGTAAATTGATTGATATTGCAAAAGTGTTTGCAATCATGCCCATTACACAACTTATTTATCCTATCGTTGCGCAAAAAATATCTGAAAATGTTCATGAAGGAATTCTTTTTGTCAAAAAAATTATGCCAATTTTTAATTTCATGGCGATTCTTTTGTTTATTGGGACGATTATAGTGGGGCCATTTATGCTTCATCTTCTATTCGGTTCACAATTTCTTGATGCAATTCCGATTTTATGGGTGCTTAGCTCTACTCTAATTTTGATTCTATATAGCACTGTTTTTGGCGTATTATTGATGGTGAATTTAGGGATGGATCACTTATTTTTTAAAAATCAACTATGTGTCGCTGTTTTAAGTATTTTGCTTACAATTTTAGTTTTGCCATATGGTGCTGGAATGACATCTGCTATTATATTGGTTATTAGCGAGATATTAATAACAGGATATCAATACTACTGTCTTAGATTAAAAGGTTACAACCTATTTTATTTAGGGATGTTTTCTAAAAAAGCTTTTTTAGAAGCAGTTAATGCGATTAAAACCCATTAGGATTGAATATGAATTTTTTAATTGTAGGCGCAGGTTTTACTGGCGCGGTTGTTGGACGAGAACTCGCTGAAGCGGGGCATCATGTTAAAATTATAGATCAACGTTCACATATTGCTGGTAATTGCTTTACAAAGCGAGATGAACAAACTAATGTGATGGAGCATGTGTATGGTCCACATATCTTTCATACTAGTGATGAGCAAGTATGGGAATACATCAATAAACATGGTACTTTCATGCCATACATTAATCGTGTAAAAACAACTTATCAAAATCAAGTCTATTCGTTACCTATTAATTTACATACGATTAATCAGTTTTACAAAAAAAGTTTTAATCCGACTCAAGCAAAAGAATGGATTTCAAGTATTGCAGATCAATCGATTAAAGAGCCACAAAATTTTGAGCAGCAAGCTTTAAAATTTGTAGGCAAAGATTTATACGAAGCATTCTTTAAGGGTTATACTAAGAAACAATGGGGTTGTAACCCAACTGAGCTGCCAGCAAGTATTTTAAAACGCTTACCAGTACGTTTTAATTACGATGATAATTATTTTTCACACAAGTATCAGGGTATCCCAAAAGATGGCTATACGCCTATTGTTGAGTCCATTCTTAATCATAAGAATATAGTAGTTCAATTGGATACAAGCTTTGAAAAGAAGTTAGTTGAGCAGTATGATCATGTAATTTGGACTGGGCAACTTGATCAATGGTTTGAATATTCAGAAGGGCGATTAGGATATCGTACACTTGACTTCGAAAAACATGTTACAGAAGATGACTTTCAAGGCACGGCTGTAATGAATTATGGTGACGAAGCAGTGCCCTACACGCGTATTTCTGAACATAAATATTTTACACCATGGGAAACACACACAAAAACAATTTATTTCAAAGAGTTTAGCCGTGCATGTGGTGAGAAAGACATTCCGTACTACCCAGTACGTATGGTAAATGATAAAGCATTATTAGAAAAATATATTGCTTTAGCTGAGAATGAGACAAAAGTGACATTTGCAGGACGGTTAGGAACTTATCGTTATATGGATATGGATGTGACGATTAAAGAGGCGTTGAGTGTGGTTAATGAAATATTAGGTGATATTAAAAATAACGATAAATTGCGAAGTTTTTATCACGACGAAGTGGTTGGTTTATGATGAAAACAGAAATATGTATTGCGACAGTTGTTGTAACATACAACCGCTCAGTTTTGCTACAAGAAACGATACGTTCACTGTTGGAACAATCTTTTAATATTGACAAAATTATTTTGGTTAATAACTGTAGTACTGATAACACTGAAAGTTTATTACAAGATAATGGTTATTTAGATCATCCTATAGTTGATTATTTAAAATTAGAAGAAAATACTGGAGGTGCAGGTGGATTTTATACTGGATTGAAACATCTTCAAGATAACTATAATTTTGAATATGTTTGGATGATGGATGATGATGCTGAGCCAGAAAATAAGTGTCTAGAAGTAATTTTAAAAGCAATGAATGAAACTAATGCAGATGTTGGTTCATGTATTGTTAAAAATCTTGATGGATCAATAGATATATTTCATCGTGGAGAAATCATTAATACGGTTAAAACTATTGAGCATTTACCACATTCTTTAATTGAGGGTGATCAAGAAGTTGACTTTATATCTTTTGTGGGACCACTTTATAAAAAAGAGGTGATTGATAAAGTAGGTCTGCCTAATAAAGACTTTTTTATTCATAATGATGATTTTGATTATTCAATAAGAATAAAAAAACTAAAATTTAAAAGTATCTTGACATTTGAAACTTTTATACTGCACAAACAGGAATCTACTATTTTTGCTCAAGATAATAGCTTGAATAAAAGATTTAACAGAATATCTCCGCCAAGACATACAAATAATATTTTGAGATTTAAATTTAGTCTATATGCTTTTAGAAACATGATCTACTTAATTCGAAGAGAGTGTGGTTTACTACCTGCAATAATTTATTCGTTTAATTTTTTTTCGAAAGAGATAATAAAATTAGTTGTTTATAATGAAATAAAATTAATTTTCTTAAAAATATATTTAAAATGTGCGATTAGTGCTTTAACTGGGAAATTAGGAAAGATTTAGGGTAGATAGAATGAAAATTTTTTTTGTAAATCTAAGAGATTATTTAGGATTAATAATAGGTTATATTCCATTACATGCATTAAGATTGTTTTACTATAGAGTCTTTTTCAAATGTAAAATTGGAAAAAATACATATATACATCGTTGTTGTCAAATTAGGAAAGGTACTATTGTAATAGGTGACAACTGTGTGATTGGGGAGAACTGTTTGCTCGATGGTAGAGAAGGGATTTATCTTGGAAATAATATTAACATATCTTCTAATGTATCAATATATACTTTACAGCATGATTATAATGATCCAGATTTTTCTACTGTTGGTGGTAAGGTAATAGTTGAGGATAATGTCTGGATAAGTGCAAATTCTATAGTCTTACCCAATTTGAAAATTAGCGAAGGTGCTGTAGTGGCTGCAATGTGTTTGGTTAATAAAGATGTTCCACCTTATAAATTGGTTGGTGGTATTCCATTTAAAATAATAAGAGATAGGAATAAAGATATTCAATATAAATTAAACTATCATAAAACATTTCATTAGAATTTGAGATAATGTGATATGTTATTAATTCATAAAAGTGAGATGAAGCAATATTCTTTATTGATTATTCTAATAATGTTAAATAGGTTGGTTATTCCTGGGTTTAATAGCCTATCTATTTCATTTGCAATATTATTTTTTTATTTAATTGTTTGCTTGTTTAATAAAAGTGTAGTTGTTAATTATAAGCTACTGCTTAAATTCTTAACTTTAATTTCAGTATTAAGTATTTCAATAATGATTGCATCATTTAATTCTAATTATAATATGATGTATTTAGGTGGGGGGTTGGTTGTATTATTATATAGTATTTTCATTTTTGATTTTAAAAATAAATTTCCAGCAAGAATTGTCTTAAATTCGATGTACTTTTTTGTGATTTTAGGTCTGTTTCAATTTTTGGTTTATAAAATTTCGAATTTTTATTTAGATTTAGATTTAATTTTTAATAAAGATTTTTTGATACAAGGTTATAATTCTTATTCTGGTAATAACTACTTGGAGAAAAGGATAAATGGGATATTCTTTTTAGAACCTAGTTTTTTTTCTCAGTTCTGTGCACTGTATTTGATTCTCGAATATTCTTCATTTAATTTAAAAAATAAGATGAAAATTCTTACAACCTTATTTGTTTTATTAATGACTGGTTCTGGGACAGGTATAATTTTATTATTATTTTTTATTATTTTAAACTTTCTTTTTAAAAGGAATTTAAAATTTTTTGCTTTAACTATTCTATGCTTTTTTTTAGCACCAGTAATATTTTCTTTACTTTTGAAGTTTTTTTCTAATTTTGGGTTATATGTTTTAGAAAGAAGTAATGAGTTTAGTTTAGATGGTGATACGAGTTTTAACTATAGATTCACTTTGCCATATATTCTTAGCTATAGTTTTGTATCAAATTTAGATTTTTTGTCTATTTTCTTTGGAAATGGTCCAATTACAACAGAAGAAATTAATAATAGATTTTGGAAATCTGAAGTTAATTTTTCTGCTTTAATAGTTTCAATGTTTGAGTATGGTTTAATATTTACAGTATTATATGCTAAATACCTGTATAGTATTGCAGAAAAAATCATTAAAAATGAGATTCAGCTGTCTATATTATTTATGTTTCTTTTTTTATCAGGTTCTTTTTATCAAAGTTATACTGTTATTTTATTGTGGATATTTTTTAAGTTATTGAATTTTAATTTTTTTGGAAATAGAGCATGATTATTTTTGTTTTGTTAGTTTATACAGAAAATTATTTATCGAAAGCTATGAAGGAAATTAATTTTTTAGCAAATAATATTTCAAATGATTATAAAGTAATAGTTGTTAATAATAATCAACACTTAAAATTAGATGGTGCTATCTGTGGTAATAATGATCATTATGAGTTTTCTGGTTGGGATTCTGGTGTTGAGTTAATTAGAGAAAAGTATAAAGATAATGTGGAGTATATTGTTTTTGCGAATGATACATTTTGCCATCACAGAAAATGGAATTTTTATCATAAAATGAAGTTTATAACAGGCTTTAAGAAATTTATAAATCAAAAAACATTTGGAATATGTGGTGAAAAGAATTCTTTTGGTAGAGAGTTTTTTTTAAATGACACTAAATTACAAGGATGGATAAGTACTTATTTATTTATAGTAAATTCTTCTTTTGTGTTAAATGAAAATTTTAAATTTAATAGAGCATCAGAAATTATGGATACTTATATAGATGACATTTCTGAAAGTGGTATAAAATTTCATCTTAATTTTGATGAAAAATTGGCTAATCATCTTAATTGTTGGTTGTATCCATTGGGTGATAGTAAGGGTTGGTATAAAGCTAAAACTAGTACACCCACACAGAAATTAAATAAGCTCGAAAGTATTCTAAATGAAAAGCTGTTGACTCAGACTATTATACAATCTAATGGTAAGATTTGTGATATTAATTTGTCATTTTTTTTTCGTTTGATAAAATCATTAAAATTTTATTTTAAAGCTGGTTAAATATGAAAGTTTATTATATATCAGGTTGTATACCATATAATGGTAAAACAGGTGGAAGACTTGCTTGTTATAATCATATATTACAGTTAAGTAAGGAGTTTGATGATGTTCAAGCTTTTTTTATAGACTTAGATTGTGATGCTGATTTTATTAACATTGACTTGCCTGATAATGTTTCTTATGAGATTTATTGTCGAAACCGATCTAATAAGAAAAATTTGTATAATATAATTTTAATGTTATTTAACGCTTTTTTTTCTTTACTTCCAAGAAGTATGGATGTTGTTTATTCGAATATTTTAAATAATAAAATAAAAAATATATATTTAGAAAATCCTGAAAATATTTTTATTGTTGATCAGATGGATGTTTATGCGAATATAAAAAATATAGAGGGAATAAAATATATTTATATATCGCATAATGTTGAAAGTAAAATGATTAAAGATAAAATTTTAGCTGATAGTAAATTATTGTTTTTTATAAATTTTATAAATTTTATAAAAACTTCTTTTTTCGAAAGAAAAGTGATAAAAAATTCAATAAAAACTCTTTTTATTTCAAGTGAAGATGAAAAAAAATTTAAAAAATTTAAAAATACCTGTATATATCCGGAATTTATACCTGCAAAAGAAGTTTCTTGGAAATTTCATACTTTAGATAAAAGTATACTTTTTTTAGGCTCATCACATCATTACCCAAATAAGGAGGCTACGTTGTGGATCATACAAGAATTTGCACCAAAGTTATATGAAATTGATCCAAGTATTAATATTAAAATTTGTGGATTGAATTCCAGTGATATAAAACTTAAGCACGAATTAATTTGTGAAAATGTTACTTTTCTTGGAAGAGTCAGTGATCAAGAGTTGAAAGACTTATTCATTTCATCACGTCTCTTTTTATCACCTATAATTTTAGGGTCTGGTATTAAAATGAAAGTTTTAGAGGCATCATCATATGGATGTCCTATTTTTTGTACACCTGAATCAATATCAGGTCTCGACTACTTGACAGACTTGGTTAATTCTTGTGATCGTAATGATGTGGATATTTTTGTAAAGGAAATGATTGATATTTTTTATAATCATGATGAATTGTTGAAACAGTCAAAAAAGATTTTAAATAAACTTTATGATATGCAAAATATAAGTAATAATTACTTTAATTGATTTTAGTTAGATCTCTATGAAAATATCGTTTATCATACTCGCTGATGATGGTGGTGGTGGTCCTCAGTCTACAAAAGATATTATTTTTAGTCTAGAACTTCATAATATCCAATCTGAACTCTATACTTTTAGAAAGAATAAAGGATTTTCTGGTTTACTCAAAGATATATATGATTTGTTTTTCTATTTTCTAAGACTTGAGAAATCTAGTATTGTTTTTAATAGTGCAGGTCTTTTCACAGGCTTTTTATTAAGTTTTTATTTGTTTTTTTTTAATTTATTTGGTAGAAAGATCAATTTTATTCAAATTTTTCATAATCGTGTTAGGCGTGATGATAAGGGTTATTTACATAATTTTTTAAGGCAAGTTGTACTTGAAATTATTTTAATTTCAAGTGTGAAAATGGTTAGTGTTTCAAAAGGAGTTTTTAATGAAATTTTTAATCAAACTTGGTTTAGTTCTAAGAAATTAAAGCTAAATGCAACAACTATTTATAATCCTACTAGAAAACTTGAGTGTCTATCAGATAATAAAAAATTATATAAATTTGATGGAAAAATTATCCTGGCTGTAGGACGTTTATGTGTACAAAAAGATTTCTCGACTCTAATAAAAGCACATTCTTTATTATTAGAAAAATATCCAAATTGTAATCTTGTTATTGTGGGTGATGGAGACGAAAAAGAAAATCTTTTGAGATTGGCTAATCAATCATCAAACCCCGATAGAATTATTTTTTGGGGATATGATAATGATATTGCTAGACATTACATAAATGCAGATGTGTTTGTATTATCATCAATACATGAAGGTTTTGGGCTTGTATTAGTGGAAGCAATGCGTGCAAAATTGCCAGTTATATCTACAAATTGTCCATATGGGCCAGAAGAAATTTTAGACTATGGTAAATATGGTAAAATTGTAAATGTAGGTGATCAAGTTGCTCTGAATACTGCAATACAAGATATTTTTCAAATGAGTGATATTGAAAGAAATGAAGTGATTAATCTGGCTTATGGGCGATCTTTGGAATTTAGCCCTAATATCATTGGACAACAATATAAAAAATTAATTAATAGTTTATAGGAATTGTGTATGTCTGAAAATATTAATATAGCCGTAGTCGCAGACTGGTTAGTTACCTACGCTGGTGCAGAACGTGTCATTAGTGAAATGCTAAAAGTTTTCCCAAAATCAGACCTATTTGCTGTGATTGATTTTTTAAGCGATGAAAGTCGACAGCATTTTTTAGGTAAACACGCCCAAACAACATTTATTCAAAAATTTCCTAAAGCTGAAACAAAATACCGCAATTATCTTCCATTTATGCCTTTAGCCATTGAGCAGTTAGATGTCTCTGCCTACGATGTGATTTTATCGAGTAGCCATGCAGTAGCCAAAGGTGTGCTTACGGGGCCCGACCAACTGCACATTAGCTATGTTCACTCGCCTATACGCTATGCATGGGACTTACAGCATCAGTATTTACGTGAGTTGGGGCTCACCAAGGGCATAAAAGCCATTATTGTACGTTGGTTATTACACAAAATTCGGATGTGGGACTACCGCACCGCCAATGGGGTAGATCACTTTGTTGCAAACTCTAAATTTATTGCGCGTCGTATTCATAAGGTATATGGCCGCGATGCAGATGTGATTTATCCACCTGTAGATACAGATCGTTTTACACTACGTGAAAACAAAGATGATTTTTACTTTACCGCTTCACGTATGGTGCCTTATAAGAAAATTGATCTAATTGTTGAAGCTTTTTCTCATATGCCCAATAAAAAATTGGTCGTGATTGGGGATGGCCCAGATATGCAAAAAATCAAGTCTAAAGCGACATCTAATATCGAAATTTTAGGGTATCAACCGAACAGCGTGATGCAAGATCATATGCAGCGCGCTAAAGCCTTTGTATTTGCTGCAGAAGAGGATTTTGGGATTACACCAGTCGAGTCACAAGCGTGTGGTACACCAGTAATTGCATATGGTAAGGGTGGTGCACTTGAAACAGTGAATTGTGAGGTTGGATTGCATCCGACAGGAACTTTTTTTCAAAAGCAAGATGTCCCTAGCGTAATTACTGCGGTTGAGTATTTTGAAAAAAATGAGAATTTGTATTTACCAGAAAATTGTCGTACTAATGCTTTGAAATTTTCAAATCAGCGATTTGAGCAAGAGCTAGAAATTTATGTACATAGTAAATGGCAAATGAAGCAAGAGGAAATGAGCACTTTATAAAAATACGCCTAGCAGTTGCTAGGCGTATAAAATTTAACATCTACCATATAAGTCTTCGAATCGGACAATATCATCTTCTCCAAGATATGAACCAGATTGTACTTCAATTAGTTCGAGAGGAATTTTTCCTGGGTTTTCCAGTGCATGAATTTCTCCCAAAGGAATATATACAGATTCATTTTCTGTAAGAAGGAATGATTCCTTGCCTTTATGAATTTTTGCAGTCCCATTGACAACAATCCAATGTTCTGCACGATGATGATGCTGTTGTAGTGAAAGTTTCTGCCCTGGGTTAACAACAATACATTTGACTTGATAACGGTCACCACTGTCTATGGAATCGTAATTACCCCATGGTCGATATACTTTTCTATGTAAGTCGACCTCAGTCCTTTGCTGTGCTTTTAATATTTCTACAATTTTCTTAATATCTTGAACTTTATTTTTATGTGCCACAAGTACGGCATCAGATGTTTCAACGACGACAATATCTTCTAGACCTAAAACAGCCACTAAACGACTTTCAGCGTGTACCAGTGAATTTCGAGTATCGTGGATGATGGTATCTCCGCGTAATGCATTGCCTAAAGCATCTTTTTTGCTGACCTCCCATACGCTTTTCCAAGCTCCAACATCACTCCAATTGGCATTTAAGGGAACCACAACAGCTTTATCCGTTTTTTCCATAACAGAGTAATCTATGGAGTCTTCAGGGCATTGCTCAAAACTCGGTTTATCAAGTCGAACAAAATCTAAGTCATTTTTGCTTTGCTGGACAGACTTTCTAGCATTCGTAAGAATTAAAGGATTGAACTTTTCAAGTTCTTGCAGATAAACGGAGGCTTTAAACATAAACATGCCACTGTTCCATAAATAAGAGCCATTAGTTAAATATTCTTGAGCCGTTGTTAAATTTGGTTTTTCAACAAAAGTCTCAATCTTATATGCTTGTAGTGGTTTATTCGGTTTTACAGGGTTACTTGATTTAATATAACCATAACCTATTTCGGGTGAGTCTGGGACAACTCCAAAGGTTACCATTTTCCCAGCTTCGGCTTCAGCTAACCCTACTTCGATTGCTTGATTGAATGCTTGTTGTTGTTGGATAATATGGTCAGCAGCGAGAATGAGTAAGACAGGATCTTCCCCATAAGATAGTGCAAGTTCTGCAGCGGCTGCAATTGCGGGAGCTGTGTTCCTTGCAACAGGCTCTAACACAATTTTAGCTGTCATTTTTTGTTGGCGAAGTTGTTCAGCAACAATAAAGCGATGATTTTCATTGGTTACAATGATAGGATTTTTAAAGTTAATTAAAGATGCATTTAGGTTTGAAATACGATCTAGAGTAAGTTCGAATAATGTTCTTTCGTTTGTGATTGGTAAAAATTGTTTTGGATAGCTTGAGCGAGACAACGGCCAAAGTCGTGAACCAGAACCACCAGATAAAATTACAGGTATCATTGAAAATCTCTTATTTGTGTTTCATGTGCTATTTATATGGTTTTTCTAAGAAAAATCGAATATTGTTTTGTAAAAACAACAAAATAGTGATGAATTTTTACTTAGATTAAACAATTATAGATAAAACTTGAATTATTGCTACAATAATAATATATTTTATTCCATTTTAATTATAGGGTTAGGATATTTTTATTGATGAAGAATATCCAAAAAAGTTATTCTTTATAAAGATTTAGCTTTTAATAAGTCTGATAACAATTCTTAATAGGCAAAAAATGGCTTCAAGGTTACACGCATCATATGTGTCAATATTACAACGCTTTTGTGATGTTGTAGCAATTTATTTGGGCTTTTATTTTATTTCTAAAATAAATAATATTCCTGTAGATAATAGAACGCTTTTAATGTTTTTAAGTGTGGTCAGTTTATTTCAGCTCATTGGTGGCTTGACTGATTTTTATCGCTCATGGCGTGGTGTTAGCCTATTTAATGAATTAATTTTTTGTCTTAAAAATATTCTATTAAGTGTTGTTTTGGTGAGCCCAGTTCTTTTTCTTTTAGGGAAAATAAATTTACAGATTGTTATATCTTACTTTATTTGTGTCATTTTTATTATGTCTGCGCTGCGCGTTTTTATTCGATTGGCATATGCATTATTTTTTAAATATTTTATTCGCGCAAATGATGTCCTGATATTGGGTAATACAGACAAAGCGTTGAAGCTTTTTCAAGACTTAAAGCACTCAGAGTGGACGGGTTTTAACCCAATAGGTGTGTTCTCATTTAGACAGGACTATGACCGCTTTGTTTATTCTGGTGGACTTGATGATGCGATGGAGATTGTTCACAAACAAAAAATTAATAAGGTTTATGTGGTGATCAATCAAGATAATATTGAACAAGCGGATCAAGTTATTAAGTCTTTAGCAGATACTACATGTTCAACAGTAATTATTCCTGAGTTGTTCTCGCATGACTTTTTATACTCGCGTGTTGAAGATATTAATGGTACGCCGATCATTCCAATTATAGATACTCGTTTAACAGGTATTAATACTTTACTGAAGCGCATTGAAGATATTTGTTTTGCACTGGTTATTTTACTGTTGATTTCTCCAATTTTAATTGGTATTTCAATTGCTATTAAATTGACATCTAAAGGTCCGGTTTTCTTTAAGCAGACGCGTTATGGTTTAAATGGAAAGCCGATCTTAGTTTACAAATTTAGAAGTATGAATGTCATGGAAAATGGAACAAAAGTAACTCAGGCCATTAAAAATGACCCTCGGTTGACCCCAATAGGTGGCTTTTTAAGACGGACATCTTTAGATGAACTACCGCAATTTTTTAACGTTTTATTAGGCAGTATGTCTGTTGTAGGTCCGCGTCCACATGCAGCAGCGCACAATGAAGAATATCGCAAACTAATCACGGGCTACATGCTTAGACATAAAGTGAAGCCTGGTATTACGGGCTTAGCACAGATTCGTGGGTGGCGTGGGGAAACAGATACTCTGGATAAGATGGAAAAGCGTGTTGAATGTGACTTGGAATACATCCGAACTTGGAGTCTTCTATTGGATATTAAAATTATATTTTTAACGGTGTTTAAGGGTTTCATTAATAAAGCTGCATATTAAATATTTGTGTTTTCAATATTTGATACGTTTATACAAACTTTGGGTTGTTTGCACTATTTTTAAACATTTTGAAATAAAAAATAGTGTAGTGTTAATAAATAATTTTTTGATAAAAAAGTGTATCTTCGATGATTAAAAAAGCGATTCTTCCTGTGGCTGGACTAGGTACCCGATTCTTGCCTGCAAGTAAAGCGATTCCTAAAGAAATGGTTACGGTGGTAGACCGCCCGGCAATTGAGTATGTTATCAAAGAAGCAGTAGCTGCTGGGATCGAGCAAATCATTTTAGTCACACATTCATCGAAAGCATCTATAGAAAACTACTTTGATCGTAACTTTGAATTAGAAACGACATTAGAACAAAAAAAGAAGTTTGATTTACTTAAAGAAATTACCGACATTTTACCTGCAAGTGTAAGTGTTGTTAGTGTACGCCAACCACAACCTTTAGGGCTTGGCCATGCTGTTCTTTGTGCTAAATCTATTGTTGGTGATGATGATTTTGCTGTGCTCCTGCCTGATGTCTTGGTTAAAGATAGTGATACGCGCAACGATTTAAGCTTAATGATTGAGCGTTATACTAAGTCAAACGCAGCCCAAATTATGGTTGAAGCTGTCCCTGATAGTTTGGTTGATCAATATGGTATTGTCGATGTTGCTGAAATTCCTGCTGAAGGCGAAAGTTATGTCATGCAAGGAATTGTAGAGAAACCTGCAATAGGTATGGCTCCTTCTAATTTGTCAGTTGTTGGGCGTTATGTATTGCCTGCACAGATTATGACTTTATTAGAACAAACACCGAAAGGTGCTGGGAATGAAATTCAACTGACAGATGCGATTGCAATGCTACAGCAATCAAAGCCTGTTGAAGCATATCGCATGAAAGGACGAACGTTCGACTGTGGTAGCAAAATTGGCTATTTGAAAGCAGTTTTACATTATGGTGTTGACCATCCCAAGTTAGGTGATGAGTTTAAAGCACTGATTAAAGAGTTAGAGTTATAAAAAAAAGAGGGATGAGCCATGAAAATCGCAATGTTTGGTACAACGCTGTATGCGGGTGTTATCTCATCATTACTTGCAGAGAGTGGACATCAGGTCTTTATTTGTAATGATTTACAAGACCATACAGCGCTATTCAATCTTAGAGATCAAGATGTTGTTCGTGCTTTAGAAAAACAACATCAAAGTGGTTTTCTAAGTTATTGTAATTTTGCGGCTCTTCCCTTAGATATTGATGCGTATTTTTTTAGTTTCAATCCAACTCAAGAGGCTGAGGCACTTGATGTTGTACAGAAATTAAAAATGCGCACGATTATTCATCCTAAATTGATGATTAATGCCTCTACGTTTGGTCTTAACGGTACTGAAAAATTAAAAGCCGTATTAACAGACGATCATTGGGTCTATTTTCCCGATATTATTCAAGAAGGTCAGGCTTTTAAAAGTGTGACGAGTGCCTCTAAAGTGATTATTGGCTGTGCTGACCAACAAGTACAGGGTGACTTAGAGGAAATGTTGCGACCCTTATTCCCACGCCAGCAACAATATTTATTTATGCCTGTTTTAGATGCTGAATTTACCAAACTCAGTATTTCAGGCATGTTGGCGACTCGTATCAGTTATATGAATGATTTGGCAGATGTTGCTGAAAAGTTGGGTATTGATATTGCCCATGTTCGAGATGGAATGGCAGCAGACAGTCGGATAGGTGAATCGTATTTATATTCAGGTGCAGGTTTTGGTGGTGAAAACTTTTCACATGATATTTTGACTCTATCAAATACCATCAGTAATACAGGAACAAAAAGTCAGCTATTGGGACAGGTTTGGGATATCAATGAGCAACAAAAAGAGTTTCTTTTTCGCAAGTTGTGGAATTATTTTCATGGAAATTTAGCTGGAAAAACGATTGCGATTTGGGGGGCTGCTTTTAAGCAACATACCTCAAGTACCAGTTTCTCACCTATTCATCCGATGCTTGCCGCACTGTGGGCGCAAGGTGTGACTGTTCGTTTGCATGATCCACAAGCCTTAGAAGAAATACACACAATTTATGGTGAACGTGATAATTTAATTTTATGTGAAGATCAGTATGACACGGTGAATCAGGCACACGGTTTATGTGTTCTAACTGCATGGAAGCAATATTGGTCACTTGATTATACGCAATTAAAACTTAAATTAGCCCATCCTTTGATTTTGGATGGACGTAATATTTATCAACCTGATTATGTTAAAAGTCAGGGTTTTGCATATATGGGAGTAGGAAGATAATGATAAATTTAACTATTTTTCCTAAAAAAACGCTAGCAACAACACTTGAACATTTACAACACTTAAGTAAAACCATTGGTCAGAAGCACTTAAATACTTTTTTTGCCGAAGATGACCAAAGATTTAAACATTTTTCTGTTCAATATGATGAAATCACTTTTGATTTTAGTAAGCATCGTGTTGATGAGTCCGTAATAAGCGCATTGATTGACTTTGCACAAGTTCGTGATCTCTCTACATGGACGAAACGTTTATTTTCAGAAGAAGAAATTAACTATACAGAACAGCGTGCAGCTATGCATTGGGCGCTTCGTTTACCGAAACATGATGAGCAGCACCCTAAATTAGCTGGGAAAGTACATGAGCAATTAGAGCGAATGTATGCATTAGTTGAGAAAATTCACGCGGGTCAGTACCGTGGTGCAACAGGTGAAGTTATACAAGATGTGGTTAATATTGGTGTGGGTGGGTCTGATTTGGGCCCATTGATGGTGAGTCATGCCCTGTCTGATTTTAAAGTCAACACATTCAAACCACTAAAAGTGCACTTCGTATCTACCATGGATGGTAGTCAGCTTTCAGATTTACTGCATCAGTTACGTCCAGAAACGACATTATTTATTATTTCATCTAAGTCTTTTGGAACAATTGATACACTCTATAATGCACAAACTGCACGTCAATGGCTTGAAAAGCAATTGGGCCAATCAGAAGCGGTGGATCAGCATCATTTTATTGGGGTATCGACTAAGCCTGAAAAAATGACAGAATGGGGTATAGCACACCAAAATCAGTTTTTGCTCTGGGACTGGGTTGGTGGGCGTTACTCTTTATGGTCATGTATTGGGTTGCCGATAGCATTAAATATTGGTGTACAAGGCTTTAAACGTTTACTTGCAGGTGCTCATGCAATTGATGAGCATTTTCAAAATGCTCCTTTGCGCCAAAATATTCCTGTTCTTATGGCTGTTTTGGGAATATGGAATCATAACTTCCTAGAAATTCAGACTCAGGCTATTTTGCCTTATGATGGTCGTTTAAAGTATTTTTCGGCCTATTTACAACAGTTAGAGATGGAGTCGAATGGGAAGTCGATTCAGCGTAATGGTCAGAAAGTTGAGTTGGATACTTGCCCTATTGTTTGGGGTGAAGTGGGTCCAAATGCACAACATGCTTTTTATCAGTTGTTACACCAAGGTGCACATAAAGTAAGCTGTGAGTTTATTGCGCCAGTGAATCGTTATGCCGCTAACCAATTTACCTATGTAAAAAATGCCAATGCATTGATTAATCAACACCATTTAGCGTTATCAAATTGTTTGGCTCAGTCTCGACTATTGGCCTTTGGTAATCAGGCACTTGATGCTGAAGAGGTGGCGGGTCTAGAGAATTATCAAAAATATGAAGGTAATCAGCCTAGTACAACCATTTTGCTCAAAGAGCTTAATCCTTATACCTTAGGTATGTTGGTTGCGTTGTATGAACATAAAGTATTTGTGCAATCTGTACTTTGGAATATCAATGCTTTTGACCAATGGGGTGTTGAAAAAGGTAAACAAATTGCGAATCAAGTACTTCCAATTTTGACTGGTACAGAAAAAGATTATGTTGATTTTGATAGCTCTACCCGTGGTCTATTAGATATTTTACTTGGAAAATAAAATGGCAAAAATATTAGTCACCGGTGGGGCTGGTTATATTGGTTCACATACTTGTTTGGAATTATTGAATGCTCAACATGAAGTTGTTGTATTGGATAATTTATCAAACAGCTCTGAAGTGTCATTATCGAGAGTTCAAGCTTTAGCAAATAAAAGTTTAACTTTTATCCAAGGTGATATTCGCGATGCGCAGATCTTAAATCAGATCTTTGCACAGCATCAGATTGATGCGGTCATCCATTTTGCTGGTTTAAAAGCAGTTGGCGAAAGTCAGAAAGAGCCGCTAAAATATTTTGAAAATAATATTTCGGGTTCGATTAGTTTGGTCAAAGCCATGGAACGTGCACAAGTGTTTAAGCTGGTGTTTAGTTCATCTGCGACGGTTTATGATGAAGCCAATGTATCGCCATTAAATGAAGACATGCCTACAGGTATGCCAAGCAATAACTATGGCTATACCAAACTGATTGTTGAGCAGTTGTTGGAAAAACTCTCGGCTACAGATGAGCGTTGGTCGATTGCATTGCTGCGTTATTTTAACCCGGTGGGCGCACATCAGAGTGGCCAGATAGGTGAAGACCCACAAGGGATTCCGAATAACTTAATGCCTTATGTCACTCAAGTGGCAGTTGGTCGCCGTGAAAAATTAGCAATCTTTGGCAATGATTATGACACGCTAGATGGTACGGGTGTACGTGATTATATCCATGTGGTCGATTTGGCCAATGCACATTTATGTGCCTTAAATAATCGTTTAAATGCACAAGGATGCCGCGCTTGGAATATCGGCACAGGCAATGGGATTTCGGTTAAACAAATTCGAGATACCTTTGAGAAGGTGAATGGTGTTGAGATTCCATTTGAATATGTACCGCGCCGCGAGGGAGATGTAGCAACGTCATTTGCCGATAATGCCCGTGCAGTCGCAGAATTGGGTTGGCAGCCACAATATGGCTTGGCTGATATGTTGGTGGACAGTTGGAATTGGCAAAAGCAGAATCCAAATGGGTTTCATAAGAGTTAAATCTCAGCTTTGAGATTCATCTAAGAATATATGGCTAATGCGATAGAGCTTTAGTCATGCAAAACACTGAATATCATGCCCGTTTGAATTTAAAATCAAATTGTGTATGGATTGTGCAAACAATCATGTATTTATTCCCTTATTTTAAAAAACATCGCTATGATGTTTTTTAAAAATGAACTTAGATGAAGAATATTTATGAGATATCAAAGTATTAGATTTTTGTCACTTGCGGTTTTATCTGCACTTTCTTTGCCAGCAATTGCACAAGGAATTGTTTTAAATAATGAAGACTTACGAACTGATTTAAATTGGTTAAATCAACAAGGTGTGATTCAAATTAGCACGTCTACATGGCCTTTAAGTGGTGATGAAATACAACGTGCTTTATCTAATGCAAAGATTGATAATCAAGTTCAGCAGCAAGTCTTGGATTCCGTGCAAGCTGCTTTAAGTGCGGAAAATACAACAGCCAAAGCCAGTTTATATGCTGAATCTGATCCCCAAAATGTACCGCAACATTTTGCAGATGAACAAAAATCACAATATCAAGCGGCTGTTGAGTTCAATGCTGGTGGGGCGCAATGGGATGCAAGACTGCGTATTAATGCTGAAAAAGACCCTATTATTGATAATGGGCATGATGTGAATGTTGAAGGGTCATATTTAGCTGGAAAGTTGTGGAATCAATGGTTGATTGCAGGACAAATTCCAACCTATTGGGGACCTGGGCATGATGGTAGTCTAATCCGAGGGGATGCAAGTCGTCCAGTATACGGTTTTACAATGCAACGCGCTGAGCAAAAGGCATTTGAAACGAAATGGCTGTCTTGGATTGGCCCTTGGCAGTATCAAGTTTTTGCTGGCCGATTAGATGATTATGAGGCCGTGCCAAATACAAATCTCTTGGGAATGCGTTTAACAGCTCAACCTTTACCTTATCTTGAATTGGGTGCATCACGTACATTCCAAATAGATGGTCAAGGTCAACCTGATAGTTTCAAAGCCTATTGGAATGCTTTTATTGGTAAAGATAACGAATGTGATGATAGTGGGTGTACTGGAGAGGGGAATGCCTCAAACCAAATTGCAGGCCTAGATGCGCGTTTAAATCTACAACAATGGTTTAAAGTTCCATTGAGTTTGTATGGGCAGTTTGTCGGTGAAGATGAATCAGGTTTACTGCCATCTCGGAAAATGTATTTGGCAGGACTCGATTATTCCTCACAAGTGAAGAATATGCCGTTCCAGCTTTATACTGAATGGGCAGATACACGTACCAATGGTGATGTTTGGGGTTATTCATATAATCATCATAATTATACAGATGGTTACTACCAACATGGATTCCCTTTAGGTCACGCTATGGGCGGTGATGGTCAGATGTATAGTTTTGGTGGGGATATTCGTTTCGATAAAATGAATCGTTTAAATGGTCGCATCTTGTTGGCAAAAGTGAATCAGTCAGGACTTGAAATCAATCATGCTTTTCCACAAAAAGATGAAATCAGAGCTCTGGATTTAACGTGGACACATTATCTTCGTCCAAATACGCCGTTGAAATTAAGTGGTTGGGTCAGTGACTCTGACGTGTATGGCGGAGATAGCGGCGTGTCTTTAGGGGTTGAAATTGCTTTGGATCGTTCTTTATTTTACTAAGTTAAAAAGACTTTCTTAAAAAACGTATCTATACATGAACCATTCAAACGATGTTAAATCGTTTGAATGATTTTTTATTTGAGGCTAAATATTGCTTAAACTTGGATAAGTTGGGTCAACTGATCGACATAGACTTGTATTGGTTCAGGGTTTTTACTTGCATCACTTTCAATGTTTAAGCGTAATAGTGGTTCAGTATTTGAAGCCCGTACATTTAGGCGCCAAATACCAAAATCTAAACTCACGCCATCAGTTTGATCAATTACTGGATTTTGGTCAGCAAAATGATCAAAGATCTTTTGAATGGTGACTTGTGTATCGGCAACTTTGAAGTTAATTTCACCTGAGCACGGGAATTTTGCAATCATATCCTCAACCAATGAAGATAAAGATTGACCTGTTTCAGATAGTACAGAAACAGCCAATAACCACGGAATCATTCCACTATCACAATAAGAGAAATCACGGAAGTAATGATGTGCTGACATTTCACCGCCATACACTGCATTGTGCTCACGCATTTTTTCTTTAATGTATGAATGCCCTGATTTAGACTGAATCGCTTCACCTTGGTATTGTTCAATCACATCAAAGGTATTCCAAACCAGGCGAGGATCATGCACAATTTTCTCACCAGATTGTTTCAGTAAGAACGCTTGTGCCAATAGACCGACGATGTAATAACCTTCAATAAATTGGCCTTTTTCATCAAATAAGAAGCAGCGGTCAAAGTCACCATCCCAAGCGATACCCATATCTGCATGATGTTCAATCACCGCATTACGGGTACTGTCACGGTTTTCAACTAAAATTGGGTTGGGAATACCATTAGGGAAAGTACCATCGGCATCATTGTGAATTTTGACAAATTCAACAGGCATATTGAACTGTTTAAATTTTGCTTCAATGGCATCAACCACATGACCAGCAGCGCCGTTACCCGCATTCATGACCAATTTGAGTGGGCGAATTTTTGCAGGATCAATATATGACATTAAATGATCAATATATTCAGGCAGAATATTGTATTTTTCAGTTGTGCCTTTAGTGATAACTTCATTAAAGTTGCCTGATTCAGCCAATAAACGAATTTCTTTTAGACCTGAATCTGCTCCAATGGGGCGTGCATTTTCGCGGACCAATTTCATGCCGTTGTAGTCCATTGGATTATGACTTGCGGTAATTTCGATGCCACCTTGTACATCAAGATGAAAAGCGCCGAAATAGACTTCTTCTGTTCCCGTCATACCTAAATCTAAAACATCAACACCCGCATCATTCAGACCTTTGATGGTGGCTTGCTTTAAATCTTCACTGCTGAGGCGAATGTCGCAGCCCACAACCACAGTTTTAGGTTGATAAATTTGCCCATAGGCACGGCCAATTTTATAAGCGATCTCTACGTTAAGTTCTGTACCGAGTTTGCCACGGATGTCATAGGCTTTAAAGCAAGTTAGTTTTGTCATGTAATCCTGCAATATCCCTCAAAAGAGGAAAAGATATAAATATATATTTTAAAGATGAGCATCTGGTATACACATCTCAGCTAAGCATTTTAACAGCCCGAATAGGTCTTTATTCAAAAATTACCGATAGACATCCTTTATGGGAAAATACTTCAATGTTTACAGTATATGCCATCAATAAATGATAAATCTACCGCATGATTTTTAATCGTATTATTTAATATCAATTGAATGTGGGATGCCCCAAGATAGATAGGGGCTTTGTTGCACAAAGATTTCATAACTATATGATTTTAAAAGTTTTGATTATTTTTTGATCCAAAATTAAATTTATTTAAATCAGATGCTTACATATTTATGCAACAAAGCCATAGATAGGTGTCTGATGATATTCAGCCGCCATAGCTCTATTTCTTCCGAAGTATATGTCATTGAAGCCTGTGACTTTTTAGGATGGTTAATAGTTTTAAATAATCCCCATTCTGAAAGTGTTTCCTTAGTAGGCCAACGTAAAGAGCGTTTCACAATTATCCGTGTAAGTTTCTTAATGACCTCTTGACTAGGCTGTGTGTTAGCCTTCCATTGAATTATTAGGGTAGAAATACTCTTCGCATGATCATCAAGATCAATTTCAAAAATACTTAAAGCCCTGCCTTGATATTTGAATCTGAACTCAAGCAATGTTCGAGGCTGATCTTTATAGGTGTAATGTAGCCGTGATTTACCTACCTTGGGTAAACGATGGTAATGTGGATCTTCGGAGTCTAATACGATAACCTTTGACTCATTTAAGCCCAGGATCATTTCTTTGAATGCGGTAAGGCCTTCACTGTAATATTCTAGATATTGCAGATCATCTGCGAGACCTATGAATTCACCTTGACCAATGGTTCCTAATATTGATGGTTCATCTGTCGCAACGACATCTGGATCATCAAAGGTACCTCGTTCTTCCCCATATGATCTGTTCATCCCCTTGTGTTTTATATAGCGTTTTGCGGTACGGATCGGTTGCTGAAAACTTAACAGTACTGGTTCAGATTTGATAATCACTGCACCCTTATCTGAACTTGCTTCCTGTAGATCATCAATATCAGGTTCTTCTGGCATTTTTTCAATACGATAGCTACCTTTTGTTGAACTGTTCTTTCCATTCTGTTTTTGGATAAAGTGAGAGCTAGAAAACTCAACCAGCTTAGGAAGTTTGGGTTGTATATTTTTAATTTCAAGAATTTCATTGATATAAATCTGATCTGATTCTTTTGAGTAATAGGCTTTTACCGTAATTTCTGTATTTCTTAAAGACGGACAACTAAAGTCGAAATTCCATTTCTCTCTTGATCTGTCTTGATATTTTTGTGAAATAAAGTGGGCGCCAATACTTTTATAGCAGGCTTTGATTTCACGATTAATCAGGATCCAAGAGAGAACACTGCGTATTTCAACAGAGTCATAGAGCGTAGAAGGAAAACTTTTTGACACTAATTCATGAATAATGTAATGATCTTTGGTTCTTTTTTGGACAAAGAACTCTGCATCCAAAAATTCTGGATTGAACACATTACGGGCAAAGTATGCATTATGAAAAAACAAAGCACGGGCAAGTTCAAGCTTGGGCAAATGCACTAAGGTATTTTCATAGCGATGATCAAGATCAGTCATGATCTGAGACAACTGATTTTGTTTGCTATAGATGTTGCATGTATTGTGCCAGCGTCTGAGATGTTCGATTTTATAAGTCAGAATGAGTGGCTCTGCCGATTTGTAATCTGGAGTTGGTTTTAAACATCTTTGACGTGCAAGTAAATGCATATTTGAAAATCTAACCCCGAGAGGATATTTTTTTTTCGACATCAGGTCGTTGAGTTGGAGTTCGATCATCCAAGCTTGGTTTTTTTGTTCTTTATAAATAGTCCCTATTGAACGAATAAGGGCATTCTCAGGAAAGTTTTTCAGCATTATTACACCTTAATAATCTGATCATATTGTATGACCTGGTTGAGGAAGGTTCGGGTTTCTTTTGTCATTCTGTCTGTTGTTAAGCCAGCTTTTCTGAGTAACACCCACAAGGGGATAGACTCATTTTTGAGTTTATTTAGCAGAAGTTCACGTGATAAGCGCCGAATTTGATAGCAGCTAACATCCTCTTGGTATGTGCTTAGAAATTTTACGATTAATGGCAAGCTATCTAAATTCTTTTCAATAGTTGATGGGTTTTTTAATTGTTTGATCCACCAAGTTTTTGTCCGTCGAGGAGAGTCAAGATTATCGACTAATTTTTGATTTAAACAAAGTAAATATTTAACACCATCCCAATCACGTTGTCTCCAATTGACCTTTTTTCCAAAGGGAATAAATGGCATCTGTTTCTGACTGTTGGTCTCCATCAGCCACTTCTTATCATTACGGTATAGCCAAGCATAAAGTGCTGTATTCTGTTTTCTTGCTTCAATAATGGAATTTTGTGCTAAAGCTGTTAACCATGAATGGCGTTGAGCCTGGATAACCTCGGACTGTAAGTTTTCCTGTGAGGTGTCATTTGAAGGACGCATTGGGGTAGCATGGCAGGCTTTCACCTCTTTGAAGATATCTTGAAAAGACCAATGACTTCCAGCATAAAATGCTTCAATTACAATTAAATGTTCTAAGTAGCTGAAGCTACGTCTATGCTTTCTAAAGATATTTTTAAGCCAACTATTTTCTGTGTCTATCTCACCTAGTCCATGTTGTACTAAAAATGACATAGACCAGCGTTGCATGATTTTCTGATAAATGAGTTCATATATGATGTGATGATCGCCTTTGACCATACCGTGCTTTGAGGCAAGGGTTTTATAGAAAAGCGTCCATTGCTGTAAGGTGGCAGAAGAGCTGTTTGCAAGTGAACAGAGTTCAGTGGCTTTTTGGGCAATCAAAATTTCGTCTGGGGATGCGGGTTCTTGTTCAAGTATTGGACAATTATCCACACAGGCGGCTTTGAATTCATGCTTATGGATTGGTCTGTATTTCACACTACTATTAAGTAGCTTGCCATGTTGAGGGCAGCAAGTGACGCCTGGAACTTGCCATAGTCTTGACCAATACCATTCTCCATATATTTGTAATTGTTCGTCGAAACACTGAGGGCAATAGCGTAAGTATTCTGGAATACGAACTTGTGATGCATTCAATCCCACTGTTAAGTGTAAGGCACCATGCGATGCTCCTTGCATGAATCGTAAGCAGTCCTGTCGTCTTTCTTCAGGAATAAAGAATGCATACAGTGGAAATAATGTGTGATGGTTAATGAGATACATTACGTCATAGTGTGCTGAGGGTAGCCACTGCAGAATTTTGTCCAAATGAGAGGGAAGATCTACGGTCGCAGAAACTTTACGGTTCTGAAACACTTCATCGAGGAGCTGTTTGGGGCTGGTAAGTGCCAAACGTATTCCAGCACGCGCTACAGTACTATATATCAGCTCATCGACATGAGGCATCGGAAAATTAAACATACTGTTAACTCTCCCTGAGCCATTGCTCAATATCGAGCACGTACTCTGTGTGGTTTTTCAGATGTTGGTAAAAGGATAGGTGGGATTCTTTTTGACTGTATTGAAAACGTAAATCAGCACTTTCTAAGCGATGCCAGACTGCAGCAGTATTCGTGGATTTTCGAGTGGATTGAGGCGCCTTTTTCTGCTCTTCGTCCATTACTTTTTCGAAATCATTTTCATCTTTGAGCCATTGCATGATCACTGGCAACAAAGTTTGTATATCTGTATCTGTATCTGGATAAGACTGAAAAGCTCGTTTAATGATGTTGGGTAATAGATCTGATTGATAGCCCAATTCAATCAGTAGACGATGCATACGGATCGCCTGTGAATTGCCGTCATAGATATCGACATCATCTTTTTCGAAGTGTGCTTTTCTGATTTTCTCCTGTAAGTACAGGAGCTTTTTGTCGACTTCAGGAATAATTAAGTCTGAATACTGCGCAATTCTTGCAGGATCTCGACTACGTAACGCCTCAATCATGGCATGGATTGGGATCATATCCTGCTCATAGGTGGTCTTCAGCAGTTTGATGGTGATACGCTCTATCCCAGTCTCAATTGCTCGGATTTGAGCCAGTACAAACAGTTTAACGACGATATCAGGTATACCTTGTGACAGTTCATACCAACATTCTCGTATATCTTCAGACAGGGTTAGGTCTGCTTTGGTCAACCATTGGTATTTCCAAAGTGTATCTGTAAACCCCACCCATTCAGACTTGACGACTTGCTGGGTGTGAGGAGAAATACTATTTTTTTCATTTTTAATCGGCTCCCATAACACAGCGCCAAATCCAATAGCTCTTCGGGCTGATCTGAAATCAGCATCAAATATAGGGCGGGCTTTTGGGGTTCCTACCATTACGACTGGCAAACTGATGATATTGACAAGCGTGACGAAAAAATTAAGCATCTTTTTTTCACCACCGGACTTATTGACGCTTAAGTGCTGAATTTCATCAATAATTAATAAGCCAATCGCATGTAGATTGGCGATTTGGCTCATCAGATGCATCAGAGTTTCAATGCCGTGCCTTTTAAGAGCATATTTTTTCTCATAATCCGAACCAATAGCAGAATCCACGGCTCTAAAGAAATGCAGACATAAGCTTTTTAATGAACCATCGTGCGGACAGTCAATTTTAAGGTAGACAATTTGGGTAAAATTATATTTTTCATGAAAAATGACCTGAGGATATGTAGCTAGGATCCGATTTAATGTGGTGGTTTTTCCACTACCTGAACAACCAATGAAAGACATACTTTTTGCGGTTGACTGGGCTGTTTTAAAGCGAAATGCATTAATTTCACCTGTCATCATCCGTTCGTAACCATTCTGCAGATGAGTGGCTAAATTACCATTCTCAAGATTACGTGCGACATATCCATCACGAATCATAATTGCGATCTTTTGCTCAAGTGAATAGTGTCTTGAAATTGGAAGAAAGAAACTATTCATTAGCTGAGCAATCAGGTGGCTTCTGACTACCCCAGGTTCATGTTTTTCAAGTGGACTGATGTCTACAGTACATTTCAAAGCCGTTTTAATATCGTTAAAATCACATATTGGCGGCAAGGCTTCAATGAGCGGGTTACCTTTGTATTGACCAAAGCTCGGTTGATAGATAGCTTTTACTTTCATGGTTGTTCCTCACTTCAGTCATCATCAAATAGTTGATCAAAAAATGCAGGTCGATCATATGAATCATGCTCATCGGTCTGTGCTGCATTTTTTGAAAAAGGAAGGATGTTGCTTGGCAGGTCTTCACTGAATTCACTTTCGGACAGAGAGTTTTTCAACATCTCTCGTTCTTTATCACGTGCTTTTAGACGATTTTCTTTGATCTTGGAAAGACGCTGAGCATTGCTGTGAGTCGATGCCCGCGTGGATGCAATGGCTTTTTGAATAATCTCCTCATTTGAGCGCTCTAATTCAGCCCGTGCGAGTTGCAATGACATATGGTAATTTGCTTGTATTGACTTTTGCTCTTTTTGAACTTTCCAAACCTCCCAAAAGCTGCATCCTATAAATTCTCTTGAACGTTGGGCTAGATGTGCTTCCCAGCAATCTGATGTCGAAGGAGAGAAAAAGAGATACACTTTTTCTGCATTAGCAGGATCGTATGCCACGGTTATTTTTTTGGGGCGACGTGTTGAGGTAGTCCGATGCATCCAGCCATTTTCTAAGATTTCTTTACAAATATAGTAAAGGCCAAAAACCTTGATACCTAAATGAGAGAGAGTACCTTCGGTTCGGGGCAAGAGTGCAATATAAATAGCACGTTCAGAAGCTGTTCTTAATTTTCCGGTCCGGTTTTGGATTCCCCAATTCCATAACTGTAATGGAATATTGGGAAGATCTGTTGGCATATCAATATCACGATCATAGGATCTAATCTCATGTGTCTGATTATGCATTAATACAGAGTTGAGTATGATCTTAGTAAATTCATGCACAGTCAGAGTGGCATCTAAACGGTAGTCTGTGCCACCACGTTTCTTTTCTTTAATAGGCTGTACAACACCTGGCGCATACGGCTTAAATTCGGCTTGGATAGTACGAAAATAGCGTTCAATGATACCTTTGAGATCACCTCTGTATGCCGGTGCATTTTCAATTCGTATAGCAAAACTTTTTTCTAGATGTTCAATTTGATGACCAAGCAATTCACCGCGATCCGCTAAAATGGCTTCAGGTAAACCAATACAAGGCCAATCTTCAGAGCGTATTTCACGGCCAAAATTTTTACAGTATTCGACTTTGTCACACATAGCGATGCGTAGAACTTGCATGCTGGTGACATAGGAGGGATTTTCAAGGCCGACATACATACCGGTCACCATGCGACTAAATTCATCTATCATGAAATAGACAGTTGGGCGGCCGATAATGCATGCACGATCAGAATCAGAGATAAGATATATATCTGCAATTGTGGCATCAATTTGATATCGAGAACCTGGCCCCAAGACTTGAGAGTTTGTTGTAGATACTAAAGGCCTTGTATCTTTTAAATATTCAATTTGATGAGAACGTTTTTTCAGCCTGATGGTGCGGTTGAAATCTCTCTCATAAAAATATTTAAATTGCCAAAAAGAAGGATATTCGCTCTCTGGTATATCAGGGTAACGTTCTTGATAAAGTATCAAAAATTTTCGGTAAGCGTATTTGACCGAAAATTTTTTGTCATTCAGTAAATATTGATTGATGACTTTTTTAAATAAATTTTCGACAGTGGTATCAATTAATGCACCTGTCCCTTCAGAAATGACACGTGGTCGTCCTAATTTATTTTCAGTCACTCTTTTTTTTATACCTTTTCCCCCAGAATTATAGTAATGAGGAATAAGTGCATTAGGTGTCATGCCACGTTGCCAATAGTGCCGTAATAAACGATAAATAGTTTGCTTAGTCGCGACTTTTTCTTGTACAAGTTGGTTAATCAGATAAGCACGCTCTTTACGTTCATAAAATCGTTCATGTTCAATAACTGGTTTGATTATGGCAAAGTTTTGATCACGCTTTGTTTGGTAGATAGATCCTTCCGTTACAGTGAACAAACTGAGATCAGAGAATGGATCATCAGTCAGTTCGGCTTGCCCTAGTTCAATTCGTTGTTCGAGCTCTGAAATTGGAAAGAGTTCGGGCAATGCTTTGTCAGACTCAATATCTATCCAAACCAAATGCTGAGGATATATTTTCAGAATGCGAAACCGATGATCTAGTTTATAAACATGATTAACCTGAAACATTTTTAAGTTTCTCCAAATGTTGAATATTCCCGATCTCAATATCCCGACCACGTATTTTTCTATAGCTTTTGGAGATATCGAACAAAAAATACCGCTGGGCAAGCAGTTCTCTTATTTCTAGAAGAGATGCGCCTGTTTCCATGGAATACTGAGTGTCAAGGTATTTGGATAGCTCTATCAGGGTAAGTTCAGGTTTTTGGAGAAAATGACTCTGATAAAAGTCTATTTTTGAAAAGATATGGATATCGTCAGTTGCTCTATTCAGTGGGTAGAGCCATTTAATATTTTCTATTGCTGTTGGTGAAATCTCTTTTTCTGTAACGACAAACCAAGGTACTTGTTGTTCATCCCAATAACGTCTTTCAAGTTCCAATTGGGCAATGGTCTTCTTTTGATCTAGGTGCGCGGACTTGATAGCTTTTATAACAAAGCAAGGAGGCTTTAGCGGGGAGTTGTTTACAACAAAAAAAGTTGAAGTAAGAATTTGATGAACATTCTTTTCGATAGGGTGCTGAATTTTTAAATCTTCAGCAATTTGCAGGGTAGTTGTAAGATCAAGTGGAATTTGCTCGCGTATATCTTCGACCTCTTGAATTCTGTCTAATGCGAGAAATAAAGCTAACTCTAAGTCAGAAAATAAATGATGAGTTCTTTGGGTTTTATAACCATATACACGGCTAGACCGTTCCGTCAGGGATTTGTTATCTCTAACATTTAAAAAAGGCTTATATGAATGTAATCGCCCTTGGCCACGTCCTTCTTGTAGCCAGCGTAATTGTTGTTCTTTTGATGTCATCTGAAACCCCATACTTTTCTTTAAACCTATCACTTGATTTATTTTTAATCAATATAGTCTTATATTTTATTTTTATAAATTAAATATTTTTACTCAGTATGATTGTTTATTTCTATTTAAATATTGCTGTTAAGGTAATAATTAAATTATTTTATTTTTAATAATCAATTACTTATTCAATTTAAAGTTTGTAATTATAGTGATTAATATATTACTTTAACTTATGAGAAAAAATAAATGTTATATAAAAATTTATAGATTTCTTGAGGACTAAATTAGATTTTTTACTGAAATCGAAAAATTTATATTTTTATTGTAGAGTAAAATAGTTTAATACTTTATTTTTTATAAGTTATTGATTTTATTTATTAAATTTTTAGATAACTATTTAAATAAAGTATCATCCTTTCTTGGTTTGTGCTCTTTAAATATAGCCATGAAATAAAAAAGTCCCATACTTCTATTTTAACATATTGAAAATATAAATATTATTTTATATATGTCAAAAAAGTATGGGAATTTATTACACTAAGTGTAGACTTTATTACATAGTATTGAACTATTTTACTTTCTTACACAATACCCAGCCTTTATTTAAATAATTATTCTACAGTGACCGATTTAGCGAGGTTTCGAGGTTGGTCGACATCTGTACCGCGAAGAACTGCAACATGATAAGACAGCAGTTGTACAGGCACGCTATAAACAATAGGCGCCAGTATTGGGCTAATGCTTGTTATATAAACCACATGTTGACGGTCTTTGGCTTTAATGCCGCTATTTTCATCGGCAAAGACAAAGAGTTCACCACCACGGGCTTGGACTTCTTCCATATTCGATTTGAGTTTATCGAGCATGTCATCTTTCGGTGCGAGAATGACCACAGGCATGTCATTGTCGACTAAAGCGAGCGGACCATGTTTAAGTTCACCTGCGGCATAGCCTTCAGCATGGATATACGAAATCTCTTTGAGTTTCAATGCCCCTTCAAGTGCGATCGGGAAATTCGTGCCACGACCTAAGAATAAGCAGTGCTGCTTCTCTACGAAAAGTTCAGATAAACGTAAAATTTCAGGGTCATTACGTAAGGTATCTAAAATCACTTTAGGGGTATGCCAAAGTTCAGCCGTAATCTCAGCCACATGCTGTACAGAAATGCTCTTCTTGATCGTACCAATTTTTAGGACCAATAACATCAGTGCTGCAAGCTGTGTGGTAAACGCCTTGGTTGATGCTACACCAATTTCAGGACCTGCCAGTGTAAGCAAGCTATGATTGGTCTCACGCACCATAGACGATGTTGCCACATTACAAATGGTCATGGTGGTAATGTCAGCAGCTTTTGCTGCAGCACGCTTTTGGGTATCACGCAGTGCGGCTAAAGTATCAGCGGTTTCACCAGACTGTGAAATGCAGACATAAAGTGTGTGATTGACAATGACAGGGCTGCGATAGCGGAATTCGCTCGCAATTTCTACTTGGCACGGTAGATCAATCAGTTGTTCAAACCAATATTTGGCAATCATCCCTGCATGGTAGCTGGTCCCGCAGGCAATAATTTGGATTTGCTGAATTTTTTGGAAATCAGCAACTGCATTGGCAAGAAAGTCTTCACGCAGTGCATTACCATCTAGAGCTTGAGAAATGGTTTGTTGAATTGCTTCAGGTTGCTCATAAATTTCTTTGAGCATGTAGTGCTTATATTCACCTTTAGATGCATTGCTGACGGCAGCATCTAATTCTTTGATTGGGCGCTCGACCCGTTGACCAGCGACAAAAACTTCAATGCTATTGCGGGTTAAACGAGCAATATCACCTTCTTCAAGGTAAATAAAACGATTTGTAATAGGCAATAAAGCCAATTGATCTGAACTGATAAAGTTTTCACCAATACCGACCCCAATCACCAAAGGTGAACCTTCACGCACGGTAATCAGTTCATCCGGATGGTCGGTATGTACGATACCCAGTGCGTAAGCCCCTTTAAGCTGAGGCACAACTTGTTGCACAGCTTCCAGCAAGCTTGGGGTAGACTTTAAGGCATCCTTAATCAAGTGAGCGACCACTTCGGTATCGGTCTGTGAGGTAAATACATAGCCTAAAGCTTCAAGATCATCTTTAAGTTCTTGATAGTTTTCAATAATACCGTTATGGACTACAGCAACATCGCCAGAAATGTGCGGATGTGCATTATCTTCAGTGGGTTTACCATGGGTTGCCCAGCGGGTATGCGCAATACCCAGAGAACCGAGAATACCCGATTGATTAACGGCTTCTTCTAAATTGGAAACTTTACCGACACGTCTTTCACGTAAAACTTGGCCTTGATTGACCAGCGCTAAACCCGCAGAGTCATAGCCGCGATATTCAAGGCGCTTTAAACCTTCAATTAAAATATTGGTAATACTACGTTCTGCAACGCCACCGACAATACCGCACATAATCTAATCCTCTTATTTCTTCATCTTTTGTGGACGTTGATAGTTTTCTTTTTCAACTTGCTTAGAGCGTTCTACCGCTAAACTATTCTCTGCAACATCACGGGTAATGGTTGAACCTGCACCGACGGTTGCGCCGTTGCCAATGGTGACAGGTGCAACCAATGAGCTGTTGGAACCAATAAATGCAGCATCACCAATGATGGTTTTAAATTTATTTGCACCATCATAATTACAGGTAATAGTCCCAGCACCAATGTTCGAGCCTGCACCAATTTCAGCATCACCTAAATAGGTAAAGTGGTTGGCTTTTGAACCGAAGCCAATGCTGGTGTTTTTGATTTCAACGAAGTTACCAATATGCACTTCAGCAGCCAGTTTGGCACCTGGGCGTAAACGGGCAAAAGGACCAATCTGCGCATCTTCACCGACCATAGCATTATCAAAGATGGTATACGGCTGAACTTTTGTACCTGCCGCGATCTTGGTATTTTTGATGATACAACCTGCACCAATTTCTACATGGTCGCCGAATTCACATTCGCCTTCAATAATCACATTGATATCGATGCGGACGTCTTGCCCCACTTTTAAATTGCCACGTAGGTCAAAGCGACTAGGATCAATTAAATGCACACCTTGCTGCATGAGCTTTTTGGCTTGATCTATTTGGAATTGACGCTCTAATGCGGCGAGCTGAACACGATCATTCACTCCTTCAACTTCGAAGGCTTGTTCAGGCTCAACCGATGCGACTTGCATCCCATCAGCTAAGGCCATTGCTACAATATCAGTCAGGTAATATTCACCTTGCGCATTGTTATTGCTGAGTTTAGGTAACCATTCGTGCAATTTGGCATTGCTGACACAGTAAATACCTGTATTAATTTCTTTAATCTGGTGCTGCTCTATGCTCGCATCCTTATGTTCAACAATCGCCTGAATCTGACCATTCTCACGCACTATACGCCCATAACCTGTTGCATCGGCTAAAGTTAAAGTCACTAGACCAATGCCTGTCTCGGCAGTTGCATTGAGTAATTTTTGTAGCGTGTTTTGAGAGATGCAAGGTACATCGCCTGATAAAATCAGTGAGCTGCCTTCCTGCGGAAGGACTGGGAGTGTCATTTGCACTGCATGACCTGTTCCGAGTTGCTCAGCTTGTTCCACCCATTCAATCTTTTCATGAGTAAACGTTTCTTGAACCCGTGCACCGCCGTGCCCATAAATTGTAATAATATTGGCTGCATTTAATTTTTTTGCAGTGTCGATGACATGACCAAGTAAAGGACGTCCTGCAAGTGGTTGTAGTACTTTGGGTAAAGAAGAACGCATACGTGTTCCTTTACCTGCAGCAAGAATAATAACAGTCGTTGACATGTTCTAATCCTAAAAATGGCCTAAGCCACAGTGAAATAAAAATAAATCCAAATACAAAGTGCAGCCCATAGTCCTGCAATTAGGTCGTCGAGCATAATGCCGAAACCACCATCGACTTTTTGGTCAATGACACGAATTGGCCACGGTTTCCACACATCAAAAATACGAAATAAAATAAAACCCAGCAACAGCCACAGCCAATTCATTTGCCCTAAATACAGTACAGGCAAAAAGGTGATGGACTGGCCAGCAAACTCATCCCATACGATACGCCCATCATCATGTACGCCCATCATTTTGGCAGTATGCCCACAGATATAAATGCCGATAAGAGACATGAGGATAATGGCAATAATGGTGTTCGATAGGCCAATTGCAAGCCAAATCGGGACGAACAGCAGCGCAAAGGCAGAACCGAACGTGCCTGGTGCTTTGGGTGTTAGCCCTGAGCCGAATCCTACACCGCAAAATACGATGAAACGGTCGTACCCAGACATCTGACGAAAGAGGATAGGAGGCTTATGCAAAGTGTTGATATCCATTAAATTGCAAGTAATGGTCTAAGCCATTTTGTTGAAAACGCAGACCACCTTCGGCATCAATTTTTCCAATCACACTGATGCTGCTATGGTTTTGTTGTTGCAAAAGTTTTTCATAATTCTGCGGACTTATTGTAAAGCATAATTCATAGTCATCGCCACCCGCCAAAGCATATTGCCATTGTTGTTCTCGTGTTAAATCTTGTAGAGCGGTGTTGATGGGCAGTTGATCAAGTTGTAGGGTCGCGCCCACATTGGATGCTTTTAAGATATGACTTAAGTCTTGTGCTAAGCCATCGGACACATCAATCATACTATGTGCCAAGCCTTTGAGTACTTGGCCCAGTTCACAGCGTGGGGTAGGGTAGTCCAAACGTTTTTGCAGAGGGTGGCCCAAGTGTTGCAGTGCGAAGGCGGCATCACCAACCGTACCACTAACACAAATTAAATCACCCACTTGAGCGGCGGAGCGGGTGACGGCTTGACCGATATCGACCCAGCCCAGTGCAGTCACGGAAATAGTGAGATGTGGGCTTTGGGTGGTGTCTCCACCAATTAAACTGACGCCAAATTGATCGCAACAATCATATAAACCCTGACTAAAACCTTTAAGCCAGTCATGATCAATTTGGGGTAAGCTCAAGGCCAGTAAAATACTCTGAGGTTTCGCGCCCATTGCGGCGATATCAGATAAATTGACCGCGACAGATTTCCAGCCAATCGCATGGGGACTAGTATCAAGTGGGAAGTGACGTCCAGCAACGAGAGTATCGGCACAAATGACCAATTGTTGCTGTGGAGGAGGGGTGAGCAAGGCTGAGTCGTCACCGACGCCTAAATCGACAGAATGAGGACTTTGACGATTAAAATAGCTATCAATGATCGAAAACTCAGCCATACAACAAATCTACTACTGTGAGTTCGCTTGTTGCTTTTCTGCTGCACGTAAAGTTGTTGCTAAACGATCTAATACACCATTGATGTATTTATGGCTGTCTGCACCGCCAAAATGTTTAGCAAGCTCGATTGCTTCGTCTAAAACCACACGATATGGAATTTCAAGATGTTCCTTGAGTTCATATGCGCCTAAACGAAGGGTGGCCAGTTCAACGCCGTCAAGCGCAGAAACTTCGCGATCAAGCACAGGGATTAAGAGCGCATCCAATGCTTCATGATTGGCAACAACTTGGGTTAACAATTCATGATAATAGCTCAGATCCACTTTGTGCATGGCATTTTCCACACGTGTACGTGCTTCAATCTCATGGACTGGATTGTGGCTCATTTGCCATTCGTAAATTCCTTGTACAGCAAAGCGACGTGCTTTACGTTTTGCTGCATAAGTTGCTTGCAATGTTTGCGACATAGCGTTAAATAGCCTTTAACAAGTTAACCATTTCAATTGCAGTAAGAGCAGCTTCGCCGCCTTTATTACCTGCTTTTGTACCCGAGCGTTCAATCGCTTGTTCGATACTATCCGTAGTCAATACACCATTAATCACTGGAAGACCAGATTCTAGGCCAACCACGCCTAAACCTTTGGCACATTCACCTGCAACAAAGTCGAAGTGAGGTGTGCTACCACGAATCACAGCACCCAGTGCAATGATGGCATCAAAGCGTTCAGACGCCACTAATTTCTTAGCCACGACAGGAAGTTCCCACGCGCCTGGTGCATGAACAACAGTGATATTATCCTCTGATACACCATGACGTTTCAATGTATCAATTGCACCTTCTAATAGATGTTCGACAACAAAACTATTAAAACGACCCACTAAAATCGCATAACGGCCTTCGCTAGCGAGATGTAACATACCTTCAATACGGCGAATTGCCATAGCAACCTCGATGATTTTTTAAGTTGTTTGATGTGCGGTGATATATTCCACCACTTCTAAATTAAACCCAGAGAGTGCATTAAAGCGTAAAGGTGAGCTTAAAAGCTTCATCTTCTCTACGCCTAAATCACGTAAAATTTGTGCACCTACCCCAATGGTTTGGTACTGCTGAGATAAAGCAGCATTGGATTTGGTCGGTTTTGGTGTTGTAAGGCTGTCTAGCGCTGGACCTAGGTCTTGTAAGTGACGTTGACCAATCCAAACCAAAACACCACGATCGCTACTTGCGATTTCTTGCAGCGCTTTGTCGAGATTCCATGCTGGCTCGCCGTCCTTTTTATTGAACTTAAGCAAGTCACGAACAGGGTTGAAACCATGAACACGAACGGTGGTTACCCCTTCTTTTGGTTCACCTTTCACCAAAGCCAAGTGAATATCTGGGTTGCCCAATTCGCGGTAACGATATAAGTCAAAAGTCCCATATTCGGTATCAATGCTTTGCTGATCAATTCGTTCAACCGTTTGCTCATTGGTCATACGGTAGTGAATCAGATCCGCAATGGTGCCAATTTTTAAACCATGCTTTTCAGCAAAAATTTCAAGATCGGCACGACGCGCCATGGTGCCATCTTCATTGATGATTTCACAGATGACTGATGCAGGCTCTAAACCCGCTAGACGAGATAAATCACAACCTGCTTCGGTATGACCTGCGCGGTGTAGAACGCCACCAGGCTGCGCCATCAATGGGAAAATATGACCTGGTTGAACGATGTCTGATGGTTTGGCATGTGCTGCTACTGCCGTTTGAATGGTATGCGCACGTTCCGCAGGTGAAATCCCTGTAGAAATCCCTTCTGCCGCTTCAATTGAAAGCGTGAAGTTGGTGCCATGTTGTGCGCCATTGGCATCGACCATCAAAGGAAGATTCAATTGTTTACAGCGATCACGGCTGAGCGTTAAGCACACCAAACCACGGGCATGGGTGATCATAAAGTTGATGTCTTCTGGGCGAACATGGGTCGCTGCAATAACTAAATCACCTTCATTTTCACGATCTTCGTCATCCATCAGGATAACCATTTTACCTGCACGGATATCTGCAACTAGCTCTTCAACGGTATTGAGCGGCATCAACCTTCACCTTCATCGTTGTCGCCATAGACGACATATCATTTGTTTTCATTGGCACATAGTTTAAGCTTTTTTCAGGCTTTTGCCTATGTGCGAATTATTTCCTTAAGTCGTTCATTGTTATACACAGTCAGTCCCAGCTTGAAAAGATGCCTTTATTTTAAAAAGCTGAAATGTGCTCAGGCTTTAAACAATTGAAAAGCATAAAAAAACAATCTTATCGAAAATAAGTCAATCGGCGTAGTAAATAAGGGGTCTAGACAAATGTTGCGCTATTGGCGGCGTGTGGTTGAGCGTTAGAGTACCTTTTTTTTGAATTTGACCATCAGGTTCATTTTGAGCAGGGTCCTGCACCTAATGAATCAGATCGGGGTGGATATTTGAGTTCACTCATCAGGTAGAGGATGAGCTAAAAAAATATTGAATATGTCATAGCGAAAAACCAGATGATTCGTCATCTATTTTTGATTTGTACTATAATTCTTCTTTTTTTAATCCTCTGGATTATTTCTCCTGTGATGTCCTTACTTGCTCAATATTTTGCACAGCAACAATTTTGCGTATTGGTTGAATACTTAAGCGCACACCAAGCCCAGTGGTCTGTCAAAACTGAATTTGCAGGCTTTCCTGTGGCTATGACGCTGGCCGATCGGGTGCATGCAGATGACGATGAAGCGCCTTTGCAAGTCGCCAAACAGTATCCACAAGAGATTGAAAAAGTCATTCACTTTTCGGGAAAGGCTCGCGATATACAAGACTTTGAGCAGTTTTTGCAAGATGCAAAAACACAGGGTCAAAAGAACCTGTTGCTCTTAACAGGCGATAAATTAAAACAGTACCACTACAGCCATGACTTAGAGCCACGGACACGTTATTTGGAGTCTGTGAATGCTGTCATGGAAGCCAAACGCCAAGGTGGTTTTCATATTGGTGTCGCGTTTAACCCGTTTAAATATGCGGAAGCGGAAAAAGAGGCGCAATATCTGAAACTGCATAAAAAGATGAAAGCAGGGGCTGATTATGTGATTACCCAATTGGGCTATGACATGGCTGCTTTACAGGATGCGCATGCATTTTTAGTGCAACATCAGTATGCGCAGAAAATCTTAGCCTGCGTCATGCCACTGACCTTGGCACGGGCCAAGTTTATGCTGAAACATAAAGTGGCCGGCATTGTGATCACCCCGCATATATTGAAGGTGTTGCAGCAGGAAAAAGAACAGGGTTTAAGTGATCGTGTTTATGTGCGCTGCGCATTACAGATTCTCATGTGTCGACATTTGGGTTTTGCGGGGGTGCATTTATCGGCTTGCCATCAGCCTGAAGAACAAAGCTTACTGGAGCGTTATATTGAAGAATATCAACACTTGAGTTTTGCTGAGTGTGAACGACTTTGGAATTCGCTTTGGCAGGTGCAAACCGGTACAGAGTTTCATCCAAAGCTGGCTTATTATTCACGGCCTGCGACTTCAAGTCAGATCATTAAATACCAACATCTGCATCTGATGCATGATGCTTTATTTGAATCTAAATTGGCTAAAGGAGTAGGGCGGTTTATTTTTAATTTCAATGTATGGGATCGCTCGCGTGCCAAACAAGCATTACTGAAAACAGAACATTTGAGTAAACATGTGGTGGTGGGCTGTGAGAGTTGTGGTCAATGCCGTTTAGGCGAGACTCTGTATATTTGCCCTGAAACTTGCCCCAAAGGCTTGGCCAATGGGCCCTGTGGTGGAACCAGCTTAGACCGCTGTGAATTTGGTGACCGTGAATGCATTCACTCAGTCAAAGCACGCTTAGCCAAAGCCGTTGGACAAACCAAGATCTTAAAAGAAAAGCTGATTCCGACCGTGTCGATTGCGGTGCGTGGAACCAGCTCTTGGAAAAATTGGTATGTGGAGGCTGCTGGCTGAAATCAGCTGTCCTGATCCATGGCATTGGAATAGAACTTTTGTCCGAGTTTGATCCGTTCACGGCCTTGGCTCATGCGCCAGCGGTTGCTATCCCGCAGTGAATACACACAGCCACAGTACTCTTGTTGATAAAACTCTTCACGTTTGCTGATGTCCAGCATGCGTACCGCACCGCCATGCTTGCGCCAGTTGTAGTCCCAGTAGTGAATGCCTGCATAATGTGAAGCAGAACGGTGTCCGCACTCATTGATCTGCTGTATATTCTTCCAACGGGAAATGCCGAGAGAGCTGCTGATTAGGCTAAAGCCATGTTCTGCTGCATATAATGCTGTACGTTCAAAACGCATATCAAAACACATGGCGCAACGGATACCTTTCTCTGGTTCATTTTCCATACCTTTGGCACGTGCAAACCAGTTGTCTGTGTCGTAATCACAGTCAATAAATGGAATGTGATGTTTTTCTGCAAAGCGAATATTTTCTTCTCTGCGAATCAGATATTCCTTTACAGGGTGAATGTTGGGGTTATAGAAAAAGATGGAAAAATCGATACCTGATTCAATCAGGGTTTCCATGACTTCACCTGAGCAAGGTGCACAGCAGGAATGCAAGAGCAGTTTGTCATGACCTGTGGGGAGGCTAAGTTTCTGACGTTCGAGCTTCGACATATTGAATGATTTTTATCTATTTAAACCAGACAGTTTAAAACGTCTAACGAGCGGATCAACGACGATTGGATGAAGAATTCTCAGGATGAGCTGATGAATTTTCATGATTAAAATCGACTTTGGCCGATGAATAAGACCTGTATTGAGCGCTGTAGATGAGTAGAGAGAGAACATTTGAGAGGCCCTAACTTGCATAATGGAGCGAGATTCGTCATCATTTACACAAAGGGTGTTTAACAGTTGTGTTAGATAGGTATTCGTTGAAGGCGGGCCACTTCAACAGCATGAAAGAGAGTATCTAGCTGTGCTTCATTTTTTTACTACGCCTTCCAATAAGGAATTGGAGTGTCGTCATAATTTTCAGTATGAGACCGATATGCGTTTGATCCAACGCTGTAAATTTCTTGAAGATCAAGATGAGAAAAAAGCCATTCAACATCTTTTAAAAGAACGGGGTTATACCAAAGCTGAGATTTTAAAGCTCACGATTGATGGTTAAATCTAAGATTTAAAAAAAGCTTCCTAGTCGGAAGCTTTTTCGTTTTTACATGCTCTGTTTGGCATCGCACCAGTTTGAGAGACAAGCGGCTTTGATTTGATATTTACATAATGCTTCACGTGGAACATAAAAAAGCCCGAAGACTAGGGTTGTGAGAAGTTCTGTTGTCAGCACGGTATGCTTTTTCAGCGCTTTAGCCTGCTCAATTTGGATAGAAGATCAGAATCATCAGTTCTCAATATTTGAACTGAATTTAACTCAGGTACAAGAGCATACTGCTTGCTGTAAAATGATTTCGCTATATCAACGTAGAGATATCACAAGAGTTCGATGCATAGCCACGAGTTAAATAGGACAGTTGGTGGGCTGGATTCGGTCGTTGTACCTCTCAAAAACTGAAGGGATCACGCTTCAACCTAGGCATGACCAAGAGATAGTCTTAAAAGTCATCCACAGTTATAAAAGAAAGCCTTACTTCGATTAGCGCTCATGCACGGATCATGAAGATTATGAATTTAAATGCTTAAATTTTTCATTTTCTGTAAATTGGGCGAATATTTTCGTTGTGGATCATAAATATTAAAGTGAAATAAACTAATTAAGTAGGAATTAAGGTGAGAAAAAATAATCAAATGTGGCTTTTATAGGTTAAGCTATACCGTATTCATCAAGATTAAAAAATTGGGCTGTGCCAGATGTTAGAACTCCGCCATTTAAAAACCTTAACCGCTTTAAGAGAGCATGGCTCATTGGTGGCTGCTGCGGGAGACCTATGCTTAACGCCTTCTGCTTTATCACACCAGTTGCGTGAGTTAGACCAATGGTTTGGGGTAGAGGTGGTGAACCGTCGTAGCCGCCCCGTTAGTTTTTCTAATGTGGGACAGCGTTTATTAAAACTAGCGGATGAAGTATTGCCGCAGGTACAAATTGCGCAAAGCGACATCACCCGTATTGTGCATGGTCAAACTGGACGCATTACTTTTTCCTCAGAGTGTCATAGCTGTTTCGATTGGTTAATGCCGTTGTTAAATCAATATCGCCAACAGTATCCAGATGTTGATCTAGACTTCGCTTCAGGTTTTGAGTCCAATCCGCATGAGTTATTGCAGACAGGTGAATTTGATTTATTGATTACGGCCGACCCGATTGCGTTAAAAGGGGTGGAGTATTTCCCGATTTTTGAGTATGAATCGCGTTTGGTTTTATCCAACACCCATCCTTTGGTTCGTGCTAAAGATATTACTGTGCAAGAACTTGCAGAAGAAACCTTGGTGACCTATCCAGTAGATAAGCACCGTTTAGATATTATGTCGCGTCTGTTTATTCCAGCCAATATTCTGCCGAAGCAGATCCGTACCACCGATCTCACCCAAATGTTGATTCAACTGGTGGCAAGTGGGCGTGGTATTGGGGCATTACCCGATTGGGTGGTGAACGAATATGAACAAAAGGGTTGGGTGACTTCGCGTCGTTTGGACTGCGTAGCGCCTGAAGGTTTGCGTCGTACTCTTTATGCAGGCTATCGTACTGAGGAAAAAGAGAAGGATTATTTCGAAGGCTTTTTAAAACAACTGGATAAATTTGCCAAGAAAAGAACGCAATATTATATCTAGTTGCTCTTGTTTTAAGGAGGGGGGATCAGTGTTGCTGCATCCTCCTTTTTTGAACCTATCAGCGCTTGTTATTTTTTGTGAAAAATGTGGCTCAGTGCTATAATTGCGCGCCTGATAATTTGTCAACTTTTAAACACTGATCATGATGATGCAACTCCACGTATCCCGCTTGAATATGAGCTTGGTTGATCAAGAATTATCAGCTATAGAACACATTCCTGCGATGCAACGCCGACGCTTATCGCGTCTTGCAAAGCTAGCTTTGAATAGCGCAATGCAGACTTTAGACACCCACGATGTCGATTATATTGTTTGGGTGTCGCAATATGGCGATGAAGCAAAAACACTGAATATTTTAGAAGATGTGTTAAGCGAGCAAACCCCTTCACCGACTCAATTTTCAACGTCGGTACATAATGCAATTTCGGGCTTATATTCTATTTTATGTCGGGATGCGACACCTGCAACCAGTTTGGCGGGGTCATGGAATGATGGGTTGATTGAAGCCTATGCATGGTTAAAAACCATGCCGGAAGCCGGTCAGGTTTTGCTGGTGTATTATGATGAAGCCTTGCCAGACATTTATATCGAGCATCAACCATTTGCTGCTTTTGCGATGGCAGCGATGATTTCATTAGCGCCTGCCAATTTGATGTTGACACCAATGCAGATGGATTCAACGCCAGCCTATCAGCAGGCTTTAGCATTTAACACGTTTTGGACTAATCCTGAGCAAACTGAATCTGAAGCGTGGACGAAATGCTGAAATTAAATCGGATCAAGCAACAAGCCAACTATGTTTGGCGCGTTGGGGCGACAGGATTTAGCTTTGCCAGCTTTGGCTTGGGCGGTGTGGCGATTGGTGGTTTGGTTGCGCCGCTGGTCAAGCTGAGCTCAGCAGACCTTGAGCTTCGCAAGCAGCGCACTCAAAAGGTGATTAAGCACAGTTTTAAAGGTTTCACCGAAATGATGGTGAAACTGGGCATTATGACCTATACGGTTGAAGGTTTAGAGAAATTACAAAACAGTCAACAAGAGTTGGTCATTGCCAATCATCCGACACTGATTGACGTGGTGGTTTTAATTGGTTTAATGGAACAAGCAAACTGCGTGGTCAAGCAGGCGCTGTGGTCGAATCCATTTACCAAAGGCCCTGTGCAAAGTGCGGGTTATATTTTAAATGCAGGTTCTGAACAGTTTATTCAGGACTGTGTACACAAATTACAGCAGGATCATGCAGCGTCCTTGTTGATCTTTCCTGAAGGTACGCGAACAGCAAAACCCCAACCTTGGCAAGAGTCACCGACATAAAATACACTAAATAACACAATTGGTACGTTAATAAACTCTATATATAACAGTTATATAGAGTTTTTATTTTGTGTGACGTAATTTAAGATGGGGTGGGGTACTTTGATTTTTGGTCACTAATTTATTGTGATAATCAACAATAATAACCAACATACATATGCTTAATCTAAAGGTATTTTACTGACTGGTATAATTTTATGATGAGAGGGGTGTTGCCTGAGGCTACGGTTTCTGTTTGGCCTTTTGGCGTAAGACGTACAAATATAAGCTTTCTACTTTTTCACGTGCCCATGGTATGGTACGCAAGAATCGTAATGATGATTTAACACTTGGGTCTATGCAAAAACATCTAATTTCAATTTTGTGACTTAAGCCTTCAAAGCCACCGTAGTAATCCAATAATTCATCCAAAATGTCAGCAAGTTTTTTGCCGTGTAAAGGGTCATTGGAGGTGTTCATAATAGATCAATCGTATTTTGGGTGGCTATTATAACCTGGGCTAGTTGGAAAACTAGAGAGTTGGAATGTAGGTAATGATGGACTGAATAGCCACCAAAATTCTAGAGCCCCCCAGCCATCGAGTGAGGCATCATATTGGTGAACCGTACCAGGTTTGTCGGAGACTTTTTTATTTAAGTTAGGCCACCTGACCTAACGGGTTAATCTTATCATAGTACATTGCTTCAAACTCAAAAGGCGATACATAACCCAGTGCACTGTGTACACGCTTTTTATTGAACCAATCTACCCAGTTTAGTGTCGCAAGTTGTACATCTGCTAAACCTTGCCAATCTGCTTTTAAATATTCAATCACCTCTGTTTTGTATAAGCCATTCACCGTTTCAGCCAGAGCATTATCGTATGAATCACCAGTTGTACCGACTGATGCTCGTAAATTTGCAGCTTCTAAACGATTGGTATAGCGAATAGAAAGATATTGAACACCTCTATCGGAATGATGAATCACATTCTTTGGCATGCCTCGATCGTGCAATGCTTGCTCCAATGCATCGAGCACCATATCTGTATTCATCCGTGTCGATACTTTCCATCCAACAATTGCTCGTGAGAACACATCAATAACAAATGCGGTATATACCCAGCCTGAATGAGTTTGAATATAGGTAAAGTCACCCACCCATAGTTGGTTTGGATGATCAGCATTAAAATTACGTTTCACTAAATCATCTGCCCGTTTTTGGTCATCTCGGCTACGGGTGGTTTGTTTATTCTTACCTCGCCAAACACCTTGTATACCTAGCTTTTTCATTAATCGAGCAACAGTACAACGTGCAATAACATAACCCTCACGTTTTAATTTTTGCCAGACTTTACGTACACCATACCGACCTGAACTTTCCTTCCAAATTCGTTTAATCTCCTCAGCATGATGCAAGTCATGTAAATCTCGCTTTGCTCGATGTTCCCTTGCGAAGCAATGCTTCTCATCGCAGAGATCTAGAGTCCGGTAATAGGTTGAGGGTGCGATCGGTAAAATTCTACAAATCGCCTCGACTCCGTACAGCTCTTTATTATTATGGATAAAATCCACCATTATTTGTGTGGGCGGTCGAGCTCCGCCTGGGCGAAAAAAGCGGCTGCTTTACGTAGAATCTCATTGGCGCGTTGCAGTTCTTTATTTTCACGTTAGAGTTGTTTAATACGTTCTTGATCTGAAAGCTGCTGTACTTTAACTGGATTTAGTTTATCTAAATATTTTTGATACCAAACACGTAGTGTTTCAGGAGTACAACCCTTGCGCAGTATACTGCTCAGGGAGCAATAGCGGTGATCGCAGCCCAATTCGATGGATAATCTTTTTCAGATTCAATCAATAATTGAACCGCTCTTTCTCTGATTTCAGGGGTATATTTTAATTTTGTCATCGGGATAGTCTCTCAGAATATTGACTCTCCGACAAACCCGGTACGGTTCAGTGGCAACGCCCATCGCATTATTAAAGGCATCTGCATCGTTAACTGTATCTATGTCAATCCTAAGACCGAACAATACTGGTTCATTGATTACCGTATTTATGACAAAACCACCGATGGCAAAAGCAAACTTGACCATCTAAAAGACATGCTACAGCACAGTATTGAACACAAACAAATTAAATTCAAATATGTGCTCATGGATACCTGGTATGCCACCAAAGACATCATGCTGTATATTGATAACTTACAAAAAATCTATTATTGTCCTTTAAAATCCAATCGCAAAGTCGATGATTCAAAAGGAGTACACCCTTACAAAGCAGTCAACGAATTAACTTGGACTGACCAAGAGCAACAAAATGGCAAACTGATTAAAATACATGCCTTTCCTAAAGATTACAAAGTGCAACTGTTCCGAGTAGTGGTTAATGAAAACCGCACGGACTGGATTGTCACCAACGACACCACTCAGGATTCATCAGATGGCACACGATTGGTGTGTGCCATCCGCTGGAAGATTGAGCAGTTTCACCGAGAACTTAAACAACTCACTGGTATTGAAGCTAATCAGTGTCGTAAGGCTCGTATTCAGCGGAATCATATTTGTTGTTGTATGCTGGTTTGGCTGCAGTTAGCCAGACAGGCTAAACGGTTAAAACAATCTTTATATCAGGTTAAAAGGGGTTTACTCAGTGATTATTTGCGTGAGCAGTTACGCTCGCCTTCGGTCGTCTTTGCGTAAGTCCTAATAAAGTATTTATTTTTCATTTATTTGTATTAGTAAATTGGATTTTTTAAAATAGAGTTTCTACTCTATAAATTAGAAAATTGTAATAAAATTAGGATATTTAGCGTGACGTGGTCTATATTTTTTGTAAAAAATGCAATTTATTTAAAAAATTAATTATGCTCGTGTATTTATTTTGTTATTAAAGTGATATAAATAAAATGGCATATTTTTTAATAAATATACCCCAATCTCAACTTTGAATAAGGCTTTCCAGCTGTAAAGGTGGATTTCCTAATCGTGTATTTAAAATTACTGCAATGGTATGTGAAAGAATCTTACGCGTAATTCTATGCGTTAAATGCCATAAATCTTTAGCTCTTACTTTTTGAATGTGAAATCGTTCAGTTAATTGACCTATAACAGTCTCAATTTTTCTACGAGCATTCATGAGCCTCGCCATAGCTTCCTTAGACCTGCTATCAGTCATGTTCTTTCTATAAGGTGTTTGTAAATCAATATCTTGGTACATAAAATAGTGTTTTAATTCAGGTCTTAAGTATCCTTTATCACCACCAAGTAATCCCTGAATATCTTGAGTAATTTCTGGTGCAACATCACGTTCATCACAATGAGCTGGAGCAAAAGTATAGCCTGTAATCATTCCTGAAAAGTTAATAACGATATGTCCTTTGAAACCATAATATTTTTCTTGTTTAGCCGCACAATAACTAAAACCTGCAGATTCTTTGAAGTTTTTATGTTTTTTTGCTCTAGCATAACGACAAACAGGTATAGGAAAGCCATCGATAAAATGAATATTATCTAAACCGAAAAAAGATTTTAGTTGTGACATAATCTGTTGACTTACATGCCATAATTTTGCGCAATGTTTGCAAAAATTAGGATAGGAACCTAATTTTGGAAACCATTCAAACCAATTGTTTTTAAAGTAGAACCAGATATTTTTATCAGAATCTAAGCCAAGAAACTCTCCCACAATTTGTATAGTAAGAATTTCAATATCACTTAAAGCGGGTGGAAATCCTCTACTTCTTAAAGGTTGAATGACAATCGCTGAGTAAAATTGCTCTATGATTAAAAATACAGAAATGATAAATTCGTAAATGGACATAACTTGCTTTGCTTTTCTTAGTCGAAAATTAAATTGGATTATGTCCTTTTTATTTCAAAGACTTAAAAAGTTGAGATTCGCGTAAATATGTCATACAAATCTAATAATACATTAAGTCTACCAAGGGTTGTTTATGTGGAAATTATCGCTTTTAACTACTGTAATTTCATTGGTGGTAGCCTCTTGTGCATCTGATCCTTACTCAAAGCCTTCTGCTTTACGGTTTCAAAATAATAAGCAAGGTTATAATCAGGAGATCAATGTCAACAGAGATGCTAAATTATGCGCAGGGGATACAAGAGATGAACAGAGTTGCCCAATTCATTTCTATATTGACAGTATTGAATCAGGTAAATTCTATATCAATAATACGGCAAAGTATTATTTAAAACCAGAAGTTTATAATTTCAAAGTTAAAAATTGTAGCGGCGAAAAAAATTGTCAGAGTTGCGATGTCGACTTGCGGCCAGATCAATTAAAAGATCGTAACTTTATTCTTTCTGTAGATGCTGCTGGTGTACCTTTTATTTCAAATAATGGTCATCCTTTGGCTTGTAGACAACAGCCAGCAGCTCAAAAGCCTGTCGTTGCTCCTGTTGAGCATACTGAAACAATTGATTTGGCAGCCGATACATTATTTAAATTTGATGGTTCATCTTTAAATGATTTATTGCCTAAAGGCCGTCAGGAAGTTCAGGACGTAGCATCAAAAATTTCAACAGGTTTTGTTTCTGTCAGTAAGATCATATTGGTCGGTCATACGGATCGTCTAGGAAGCGAAACTTATAACCAAAAACTTGGTCAGAATCGTGCTGAAACTGTACGTAGTCTGCTTGTTCAAAATGGCGTATCCGCAAATATTATCTCGGTGGCAAGTGCAGGGAAGAATCAACCAGTCACGGACGGCTGTCCTACGGTTAAATCTCGTGAAGCACTAAAAGCATGTTTACAGCCCGATCGTCGCGTGACGGTACAAATTACGGGCATTACCAAGTAATTCAGCATTTAAAAGTTTCAACGAATATAGGCCACACAGAACATGACAAATTTTATTGTAGTAGAAAAAGATTCTTTAAATAAAGTATCTATCAACACGCAACATATCACTTTAACAGAAGCATCAATTGTCCATACCAAAATGCATCGTAATGATGTAGCAGAGTTTTTACGTGATGGCAATAACCTGATTTTAAAGTTAAATAATGGTGAAACTGTCCTTATCGAAAACTTCTTTGTCGTATATGACAAAGTTGATTCTGATCTGGTTTTTGAAGAAGATGGTTGTATCTTATACTGGTTTGATGGTGTTTCTGGTTTTAAGGGAATACCTGGGCTTGAGGTCTTATTACCTGCTAGTGCGGCAGGTGGGTCTTTACTGCCATGGATTATTGGTGGTGGTGCTGTTATTGGTGGCATCATTGCAGCCGCAGGAGGTGGCGGTGGAGGGGATAAAAACGCATGGCCAATCGCCGTTAAGGATGAAATTACAGGTGTTGAAGATACCCCAGTTAATGGCAATGTTTTAACTAATGATCGTGATCCTGATGGAAACGCAATCACAGTTACTCAATTTGTTGTGGAGGGTAAAAGCTATAATGCAGGCCAAACCGTTACAATTGATAAAATTGGCGAGCTAACGCTCAATGCCGATGGAACTTATCACTTTGTCCCTGCGACTAACTGGAATGGCACCGTTCCAACAGTTACTTATACAATTAGTGATGGCCAGGGTGGAACCGCTTCAGCGGAATTGGTAATCACAATTACACCTGATGCAAATCCTTCGATTAGCATAAAAGATGAAAATGGCGGCAGTGAAAATCCGAACAATACTACTGATACATTAATTGAACAGGGGCATGTTACTGTATATGAACAGGGTTTAACTGATACATCGGGTTCAAATAAAGAAACGGGTAGTATTACGATTGGGGCTGGTGATGGCGTAAAGTCTGTTACGGTTGGTGATACCAATATTTTGCTAACAGATCTGGAAAATGCCTCAACTACACCGATTATTATCAACACGCCTCATGGCAAGATCATCATTACTGACTATACGCCAAATGGTCAGGAATTTAATGGCGTATCTACGGGTGGCACCATTACTTATGAATATGAACTAGATCAACCTGTTACCAACGATGCATCACACACCGATAACTTTCTGGAAGAAGTCGGTATATCTGTGACAGATCAAAGTAATATTGTGAGCAGTGGCAGTCTAGTCATTAGCATTATTGATGATGCACCACTTGCCAAAAACGACATCGATAATGTGGCTGCTAATCAATTTACCCCTGAAACTGGAAATGTACTGACGGGTGTTGGTACGAGTAGTGGGGCTACAGGTGCAGACAAAATTAGTGCCGATGGAGTGAGCATCTCCACAGTGGTTAGTGATAATGTATCTGCTAACGTGGTAACAGATGATGGCACAACGCTGACGATCGAAGGGCAGTATGGTACTCTAATACTCAATAAGACCACAGGTGAATATAGTTACGAGCGTCATGAAGGTACGCCGGGCGGTGTAAATGAGGTATTTACTTATACATTGGTTGACGGTGATGGGGATAGCTCAACAGCTAGCTTGACATTAGTCATTGGCAATAGTGCGCCTCTTGTTACGCTTCCTTCGAGCGATGGAGAGAGTACCAAAGTCTATGAATCAGGTTTGAATAATGGTGGCTCTAAAGCATCTACTGATAAGGAAACAACAAGCGGTACAATTGCTTTTACCTCTCCAGATGGTTTGGCTTCTCAAGATGCAGTGAAGTTAGGTGGACATACCCTAACGACAGCAGATCAAACATTCTCGGATGGTTTAACTGCACGCTATGAATACAATTCGGCAACTGGTACAGGTACTATCCACTATAGCTACACACTTCCTGCGAATACGTCAGGTGATAATACCAATGCAACATTTGCAGTGGAAGTGACAGATATCGATGGCGATAAAACAGCTTCGGGTGATCTGGTTATTAA
>NZ_JBICLH010000081.1:0-15731 GCF_043105125.1 Acinetobacter sp. TYF_19 | reverse complement strand
ATCCATGCACGTGTAGCAGTCCTCAACAGATTTATTGAATTAGGTCGACCACTTACCCAAGTTACGCCTTAAATTTAGCTCAATTAGGGGCGCTTTGCATTTCAAATCTTTGTGCAATAAAGCCCTGAAAATGAAAAAAACCAGAAAAAATAGGAGCTTAGAGCTCCTATTTTTATGTTGGCTTTCTAAGTCTCTATGTTAATTTGAAGAATGCTTCATCATAATGTCCGAATACAGCTATATTTTTTTGATTTCTACAATATCACTTGATTCAATAAGCGATTGGATATTACCAAATAAACTTTGAATATAATCAGAGGCTAGATGGATATCTAAATCCTCTCTGCTACGCCATTCTTCTAAGAAGAAATATCTACTCGAGTCATTTTCGCTAATATAAAGCTCATATTTCAAGCACCCTTCTTCTTGAAGCGTAGGCTCTATTACACTTTTTAAAAGCGTTTCTAACCTCTCTTTTTGATCTGATTTTGCCTTAATGTTCGCAATTACTGAAATAGTCATTATTTCACCTTGAGTTTGTTTTAGAAGTTTTCTAGTACAATTTTGCCTTTTGATTTACCTGATTCAAGCAACTTATGCGCCTTCTCCAAGTTTGCAGCGTTAATTTTGCCTAGATTTTGGTTGAGGGTACTTCTAATTCTTTGCTGGTCAACTAATTGGGCAACCTGTTGCAACAGATCACCTTGCTTTTCAATATCATCGGTTTCATACATTGAACGGGTGAACATCAACTCCCAATGGATAGAAATAGATTTAGTCTTAAACGGCATAATATCAAATGTTTGTGGATCATCGATCAGTCCAAGCTTACCTTGTGGTGCAATCAGAGAAACTATTTGCTTGGTATATGTTTCTGTATGATTGGTAGAGAAGACGTATTTTGGTTTTTCAATACCTAGTGCTTCGATTTGTTCGTTTAAATCTTTGCTATGATCGATGACATGGTCGGCACCCAGTGATTCCACCCAAGATTTCGTTTCTTCACGAGAAGCTGTTGCTATAACGGTCAGATTTGTTTTTGCTTTTAGGAGTTGGATAGCGATTGATCCTACACCACCTGCACCACCAATAATTAAAATACTGCCAACTTCTTTTTCTGAAATTTGAAACCGATCAAACAGCATTTCCCATGCCGTTATTGCAGTTAATGGCAATGCTGCGGCTTCTGCATTAGATACTGTAATTGGTTTAAGACTGATAATTCGTTCATCGACTGCTTGAAACTCAGCATTACTACCATCTCGGGTTAAATCGCCAGCATACCAAACAGAATCTCCTACTTTAAACGAGGTAACTTTTGAGCCAACTTCAATAATTTCCCCAACGGCATCCCAACCTAAAATACGATTATTTGCTTCAGACGAATTTTTTCTCACTTTGGTATCAACTGGATTCACAGAGATTGCCTGAACTTTTACCAGTACATCACGCTCCTTAAGCGTAGGCTTCGCTTTTTCAATATCTACCAATGAATTTTTAAAATCATCATGGTTATTTATAACATACGATACGGCTTTCATAGATTTGTCCTCAACTTTAAAAAAATATAGTAAAAATGGGAGCGAAATGCTCCCATTTTATGTTATTCAATAATTAAAACTCTTGGCTCGTTGGGCGCAAAACAATTTCATTAATATCTACATCCGCAGGCTGTTCAATTGCATAAGCAATTGCTCGAGCGACTGAGTCAGCTGGTATGGCTTGTCTGTAGAAATCCGTAACAAACTCTGAACTTTCTTTATGAGAAGAACCAAATTTTAGTTCTGACTCAACTGCACCAGGCTCAATAGTCGTCGTTCTAATTGTTCCCCCAACCTCATGACGAAGGCCTTCAGAGATGGCTCTTACAGCAAACTTAGTACCGCTATAAACAGTACCTCCTGGACTAAATACTTTTATCCCTGCAACAGATGCGAGATTAATAAAGTGTCCAAAGTTTTGTTTTTGGAAAACAGGTAGGGTAGCTGCTATACCATAAAGAACACCTTTAATATTAATGTCGATCATACGATCCCATTCATCAACTTTTAGCTCACTTAATGGTGCAATAGACATTAATCCAGCATTGTTTACCAATACATCGATTTGACCAAATGCGCTTAATGCCTTTTCAATAAGTGCTTGTACTTCATGTGGTTTGGTTATATCCATACCAATAAATTCAGCTTGACCACCTTCAGCACGAATGTCGTGAACAATAGCCTGTAATTTTTCAGTACGTCTAGCACCAAGTACAACCTTTGCACCTTTTTTAGCAAGTAAGCGAGCAGTAGCTTCACCTAAACCACTACTTGCACCTGTGATAACAATAACTTTATTTTCTATATTATTCATACAAGTAACCTTCAACTTATCTGTCAATCATATTTGATGGATTAAGTATTACAGCCTTGTTAGGTATAATAAATGAATAATATTATCTTTCAGAATTCCTATTTACGGAATAATTACCATAACACAGGATTGGACATGCAGAACAAATTGGAAATGATGCGTATCTTTTGTGTCGCAGCAGAGTCTCGAAATTTTAAAGAGGCAGCAACTCAGCTGGGTATTTCCCCGCAGCTAGTGACACGGGCAATAAAAGAGCTAGAAGAGCAGCGCGGAGAGATTCTGTTCTACAGGAGTACTCGACAAATTAAAATTACCGCTGATGGTGAGCGTCTGGCAAAGCAAGCACGTTTTGCGGTGGGATCCATTGATGCTCTGCTTGTAAAAGACACCAAGGAAAAACGAGATGAAATGCGTGGGACTGTCCGTCTTACTGTTTCGTCAGTGTTAGGGCGTAAATTGGTAGTACCTGCACTAGCAGAATTTGCCACACGTTACCCAGATATTGTCGTGGATTGTGTGCTAACAGATTCACACTCGGATGTGATCGATGAGCGGATAGATATCGGGATCAGATTTGGATTTTTGCCGGACAATCGATATGTGGCAAGGGAATTGGCTAAAGTGAACTTTTATTCTGTGGGTACGCCAGAGTTAATTGATAAGGTCGGAATGCCTAAAAAAATTATTGACCTTGATAAATACCCTCTAACAGCACTATTCGATCATAAAACAGGGCGTTACTGGCCATGGACATTCACCGAAAGTCGAAGCTTCACGCCATCAAAGCCTCGTTTTATTACAGATGATCTAGAAGCTGAATTTCAAGCTATTCTCGCTGGAGTTGGATTCGGACACATGCCTGGATTTCTAGTTTTGCCGTGGCTTAGGAGTGGTAAGCTCATTCAGATACTTCATGAGGAAACCTCTCCCGTTTGGCGCCTGTATTTATATCGTCCACAGCGGGGCCCGACACCTTTGCGAATCCGAGCATTGTTTGATTACTTAGTGGAAGTGCTGGGCCGTATAGAAACCTGAATTAGATAAGACCATCATGTATCTAGAGTAACTACAATTTTTCCTATTTGCTGATTTGATTCAAGATAGCGTTGAGCGTTATGCATGTCCTCAAAGTTAAAGCAACGGTCGATCACTGGACGAAGATATCCTGCACCTATACTGCTAAGAATAAATCGTCTGGCTTGCTCCCTTAGAACAGGGTCATGCAGAACCTCAAGGAACAAAAAACCTCGCATGGTTAAGCTCTTGCGTAATGCAACTTTAAGCGGAAATGGTGTGATCTCAGGGCTAAGTGCACCATGCATAACCATAGTTCCTCCTACAGACATCGCTTTTGCAATCTGTTCAATATGAGGCCCTCCTACAGCATCGAAGGCGACATCAAGATGTTCTCCATCCAAACGTGAAACAAGCGCTTCATACAAATCGGGTTCATCTTCAGTGGCTATAACATTTTTAACACCGAGATCCAGTAAACGTTGCTTTTTCTCTATCGTCTGTGTTCTTGCAATGACCTTAGCACCCGCTGCTTCAGCTATCTGTATCGCAGCTAGTCCTACGCTACTTGAAGCTGCTGTGATCAAGATCGTTTTGCCTTTCGAAACTCCACCAGCATGGATTACACCACCCCAAGCCGTCAAATACTGCATCCAGATTGAAGAAGCTTCTTCCCAGCTTAAACTATCGGGTTTGTGAACTAAAAAAGTTTCTGGAATCAGAAGCTTGTCCGCATATGTCCCATATTTGGCTAGATTGTCAGTCGGAAGAATCGATACTGCATCTCCTGGAGAAAATTGGCGTACACCTTCACCTATTGCCAGAACTATGCCTGCTCCCTCATATCCCAGACGAGAAGGGAATACTGCCTTTTGAATATAAGTACCACGCCGAAACATTACATCAGCCCGGTTGAGTCCGATCGTTTTCATCTGGATTAGAACTTCTCCTGCTGCTGGTAAAGCAACAGGAAGTGTTTCTAATGTCAGAACATCTGTATCTCCAATACTATTGAAGCGCCAAGTCTTGGCCTGAAGTGCGTTAAATGACATCAATAACGACCTTAATATTGGCAGAGCGATCTTGAACAGCATCATGAGCCTCAATCGCTTGGTCTAGAGTAAAATGACGAGGATCAACAATAGGACGCAGTTTACCTTCCTCAACAAGACGAGTCGCGATCTTAAGGATATCACCATGATGAGCACGGCGATTGCCTGTTAACATCGGCATTAGGACGAATACGCCAGACACTGTGGCACACCGTAGAGATGAACTCGCTAAATTATGATTACCAAATGCAGCACAGCTGGTAATGTGGCCATAGTGAGTTGTCATGGAAAGTGAAGCTTCGAGTACTGGACCACCCACAGTGTCGTAAACAATGTTAAAACCTTGACCCTCAGGGCTTGCAGCAATAATGTCATCGGAAGATGCTGTTGTGTAATCGAGAGGTGTTGCACCGAGTTCTGAAATCAGTGATTGATCAGCTGTACGACCAGTCGCCCAAACATTTGCATCAAGTGCTTTTGCAAGCTGAACAACCATATAACCAACGCCACCAGCACCACCCTGAACCAGTACAGTTTGCCCTGGTTGGACCTTCGCATTATCCACTAAACCTTCCCAAGCCGTGAGGAACGTCAATGGTAGTACTGCTGCCTCGCGCATAGAGATATTGCGTGGCTTTAATGCGATCAGATCAGCATCTGCTACAACATATTCTGCTAAAGATCCTTGAAGACCACGAACGCCACCAATCAGACCGTAAACTTCATCTCCGACATTGAAGTGGGTGACACCTTCACCAACAGCAGTTACAACCCCAGCCATATCTGTTCCCAACACGGCAGGAAGCTCTGGCATAGCATATGGTGCTTCACCAAGACGAATTTTATAATCAATAGGGTTTACACCACTAGCATGAATACGTACTAGAACTTGCCCAGCCTCTGGTTGAGGTATAGGGAGTTCTACACGTTTAAATTCATGATCACCAAAATTTTCTAGGATAAGAGCATTCATCATCTTATTCATAGTTGTTCCTTATTCTTAACTGGGGGATGATGTGCACAGTATCAAAGTAAAATAATCCAATAAATGATATTTATAGGATTTAATAATTCCTAAATAATGAATAATAAATATCATCCGCTCACTAAAAATATTCTAGTACAGTCTGTAAAGGCAGTTTAATCTAAACTGTCGGTAGTATTTACAAGGCTTGAAACGTTCAAAATATCTACAAAGTGGCTAAAATTTGAAACATAATTCTAAAAGGTCACAGCATTACAAAGAACATGAGCCAAAATAAAAATGGGAGCTAAAAGCCCCATTTTTTTTGTGACTTTCGCATAAGCTCTATGATGTTAATTTAAAAAAACTAAAAACAGGGATAGAAAATTTTCGCTAAAGATCTTTTTAATTTTCGATTTATAAAAATTATTGCTTTTTTTATACTATGGGGTACTATAGTATTAATGCTAGCAAATAAGGAGGTCTGATGCCTAATCAGGTTGAAGACAAAAAAAAGATTCTTCTACGCGTCAGAAAGATCAAAGGTCAGACGCAAGCGATTGAAAAAGCGTTAGAAGACAATGTGGAATGTGGTGCAATTCTGCAACAAATATGCTCTGTGCGTGGTGCTATTAATGGTTTGATGAATGAAATGTTGGAGGTTCATTTAAAGGACACTTTAGTATCAGGTGAAACCACAGAACAACAACGAAAAGAAGAATTGGCTGAAATCGCCAAGATTCTAAAATCATATTTAAAATAGATCTGTATAAGGAATTATTCCATGAAGTCACGTGCTGCTGTTGCGTTTGGTCCTGGTCAACCTCTTCAAATTGTTGAGGTTGATGTTGCACCACCGAAGAAAGGTGAAGTATTAATCAAGATCTCCCATACCGGTGTGTGTCATACAGACGCATTTACTTTATCTGGCGATGATCCTGAAGGCGTTTTTCCGGCTATTCTCGGGCATGAAGGTGCTGGTGTTGTAGTTGAGGTTGGTGAAGGCGTGACTAGCGTCAAACCAGGTGATCATGTTATTCCACTTTACACTGCTGAATGTGGCGAGTGCGTATTCTGTAAATCTGGAAAATCGAACTTGTGTATTTCCGTTCGCGAAACTCAAGGTAGAGGCGTAATGCCAGATGGTACCACTCGTTTTTCCTACAATGGTCAACCGATTTACCACTATATGGGCTGCTCAACGTTCAGTGAATACACTGTAGTGGCAGAAGTATCATTGGCTAAAATCAATCCTGAAGCCAATCACGAACATGTCTGCTTACTGGGTTGTGGGGTAACAACGGGTATCGGTGCAGTACATAACACGGCTAAAGTACAAGAAGGTGATAGTGTTGCGGTCTTTGGTTTAGGTGGTATTGGTTTGGCAGTCGTACAAGCCGCACGTCAAGCTAAAGCAGGACGTATTATTGTGGTTGACATGAATCCAGATAAATTTGCGCTGGCAAAAGAGTTTGGTGCAACGGACTTCTTGAACCCTAAAGATTACGACAAACCAATCCAGCAAGTCATTGTCGAAATGACTGGCTGGGGTGTAGATCATTCATTTGAATGTATTGGTAACGTGAATGTGATGCGTGCAGCTCTTGAAAGTGCACATCGTGGCTGGGGACAATCCGTAATTATTGGTGTAGCTGGTGCAGGTCAGGAAATCTCTACCCGTCCATTCCAACTGGTTACTGGTCGTAAATGGCTAGGTTCTGCCTTTGGTGGCGTAAAAGGTCGTACGCAACTTCCTGGAATGGTTGAAGATGCCATGAAAGGTAAGATTCAATTAGAACCATTTGTGACACATACGATGGGCTTGGATCAGATCAATGAAGCCTTTGATCTAATGCATGAAGGTAAGTCAATTCGTACTGTAATTCATTACGAATAATTCCGTCAGACCTTATAGTTTTCCATGCATGTGCATCATGAATGACATGCATGGAATCCTCTAAAACGGCACATTATCTGTAAAACCGATCTATCTATGTAGGCATCGTGTATAGGTTCAACAAACCTGCCTACATTTTAAATCTTAATCACTATTCTCTGTGGAGAATGTCAGACTCTTTGTTTACTCGATTTCTCATGAAGTCTTGCTCAACATAGGTAATTGATTATGGAAATAATTGAGAAACATGCTTCTTTTGGTGGGTCGCAAGAAGTGTATCGCCATCAGTCAACAGCATTAAACTGTTCAATGAAATTCTCAATATATCTGCCACCTCATGACAAAGATGAGCGGTTGCCAGTTTTATATTGGTTATCAGGGCTGACTTGCAACGAACAGAACTTTATTACTAAAGCCGGAGCACAAAAGTATGCGGCTGAACATAAAGTCATTATTGTTGCACCAGATACCAGCCCACGTGGAGAGGATGTACCAGATCATGCAGATTATGATTTAGGCCAAGGCGCAGGATTCTATGTGAATGCAACACAAGCACCCTGGTCGCAGCATTTCAAAATGTATGATTATATTGTGGAAGAGCTCAGAAATCTGATTGACCTGAATTTTCCGACCAATCAAGTCCAAAGCATTATGGGACATAGCATGGGGGGGTATGGTGCATTAGTCATTGGGTTAAAAAATCCTGAGCTGTTTAAAAGTATTTCTGCTTTTGCACCCATTGTTGCACCTAGCCAAGTACCTTGGGGGAAAAAGGCTTTTACACACTACCTAGGTGAAAACGAAACTTTATGGAAAAGCTATGATGCGATTGAATTAATCAAAAACGCTGAAGTTCATTTACCTATTTTAGTCGATCAGGGAACAGCTGATGATTTTCTTGAAGAACAGTTAAGGCCTAAGCTTCTTAGTGATATTTGTTTGGAACAAGAATATCCTCTTACACTTAACCTAAGAGAAGGCTATGACCATAGCTATTACTTCATTGCGAGCTTTATAGAGAAACATATAGAGTTTCACAGCAAATTCCTAGCAAAATAACTTTCATGGATATGAGGATGTGCAATGTTGTTCTTGAATGCTTCTTGAGCAATATTTTTTGATTCAAATGTTAATGATATTAACTTGAATAAATTCATAGCAATATGTCGAAATAAAAACCTAAATTTTGGCTCAGCTATGGGATTTTTTTTTTAACTTTTATACAACAAAACTTTCTGACATGCATACATTAGCAATGTCAGAATCAGTTTAAATTCTAATCAATTGTGGAGTTTTAGTCATGCTTAAAACAGCTTTATATGTCCGTCTTGAAGCTAAACCGGGTAAAGAAGACGAAGTGGAAGCTTTCCTTAAAGGCGGTTTACCTATTGTAATGGAAGAACCTGCGACAGTTGCGTGGTTTGGCCTACGTCTTGGACCTACAACATTTGGTATTTTTGATGCATTTCCTGATGAGGCGGGTCGCCAAGCACATTTATCTGGCAAGGTTGCAGCTGCTTTGATGGCTCAGGCCGAAGAGCTATTTTCAGAGCCACCGTCTATTGAAAAAGTAGATGTTTTGGCGAGTAAACTACCAGGTTAAACCGACGCTTAAATGTATGAGGGTGCTGCCTGAAATTTTGAATGAAAGGCAGCACTTCAACCCTGTGAGGTGTGTCAGAGGCTTTTTATTCAAGTTGGGCTACTTTATTAATGGCTTAATCTCATCATTTAAATGGGTCAATATCCAAAACAGGGCAGGGTAAATAAACGAATGCAACTATTTACATGCTTTATATTGAACCAATCTATCTAATGTACTGTCGCATTTGTACATCTGCTAAACCGTGCCAATCTGCTTTTAAAATATTTAATCATCGCTATTTTCTATGAGCCATTCACTGTTTTAGCCAGTGCGTTCACGACCATGTCAGTAGTCATACGTGTTGATACCTTCCATCTAACAATCGCTCGTGAAAATACATCAATAATCAAAGTGATATAGAACAAGCCTGAATGTGTTTAACCATCAGTAAAGTTGGCAAGCTAAAATAATTTTAAAAAAATAGACGACTGGTCTATTTTTATGTATAGTTAGCACATGGTGCAGTCAAAAGCCGCAGTGTTGTCTAATTTTTTAAAGTTTATTTGATGAATAACGGTGGTTTTTCAAATCAATTAGCTGATCATCCTAGGATAAAAATATGTTGAATTTTAACTTTTATAATCCGACCCGCATTATTTTTGGTGGCGATACAATAGCTAAAATCAATGACTATGTGCCTAAAGAAGCAAAAGTATTAATGTTGTTTGGCGGTGAAAGTGCACGTAAGAATGGTACTTTAGCTGAGGTGCGTGAAGCATTAGGTGCAAGAGAAATTCATGAATTTGGCGGAATTGAGCCGAATCCAAGTTATGAAACCCTCATGAAAGCTGTAGAGCTGATTCGTGAACAAAAGATAGATTTCTTGATGGCTGTCGGTGGTGGATCGGTAATTGATGGTACTAAATTTATTGCAGCAGCAGTCAATTATACAGGGGATGCATGGGAAATTTTAGAAACCCATGGTACTAAAATTACTCAAGCTTTGCCTTTTGCGAGTGTACTCACCCTTCCGGCAACTGGTTCAGAAATGAATAGCGGTGGGGTAGTCACCAGAAAATCGACCCAAGCCAAATTGTCATTTAGCAGTCCCCATGTTTTTCCGCAATTTTCCGTACTCGATCCGAATAAAACTTTTAGCTTGCCGACGCGCCAGTTAGCAAATGGCGTAGTCGATGCATTTGTTCACGTCATGGAACAGTACTTAACTTACCCTGTCAATGCACAAGTACAAGATCGCTTTGCCGAAGGTCTATTGCAAACTCTGATAGAGATTGGACCGAAAATCTTGGAAGATTCAGCAGATTATGATACGCGTGCGAATTTGATGTGGGCTGCTAGCATGGCGCTGAATGGGCTAATTGGAGCTGGTGTACCACAAGATTGGTCAACCCATTTGATTGGACATGAGCTCACGGCTTTACATGGTATTGATCATGCTCGTACCTTGGCCATTGTGTTGCCGGCCAATCTACAAGTGCGTCGTCAAGAGAAGCGAGAAAAATTACTACAGTATGCAGCTCGAGTCTGGCAGATTGTCGAAGGTGATGAAGAACAACGTATTGATACTGTTATTGCTCGTACTCGAGCCTTCTTTGAGCAACTTGGATTGCCGACCCGTCTTAGCGATTATGGGCTGGGGGAGACAGATATTGAGATCATCATTACGCAACTTAAATCACACAATCTTACACAGCTAGGCGAACATAAAACTGTTTCATTAGAGATCAGTCGCCAAATTCTCAAGGCGAGTATCTAAATAGCGTATCTGTCATGGTCACGATACACGACAAGTGATCATGCAACAATGCTCCTCAATCCTGAAAAATATCGGAGAAATAACATGAAAATTTTAATCGTTTTAACCTCACATGATCAACTTGGCAATACTGGTAAGAAAACAGGTTTCTGGTTAGAAGAACTTGCTGCACCGTATTACACCTTTATTGACTCTGGTGCTGAAGTTACGCTGGCGTCGCCTCAGGGTGGGCAGCCACCACTAGATCCGAAAAGTAATTTAGCAGAAGCACAAACTGAAACCACTCATCGTTTTGAAGCTGATCCAACTGCAATGCAAGCATTGGCACAGACGCATAAACTTAGCGAAATCTCTGTAGCTGATTATGATGCAGTGTTTTATCCAGGCGGGCATGGCCCATTGTGGGATTTAGCAGAAGATCCTATTTCAATTTCTCTGATTGAACAGGCGATTCAGTCTGGCAAACCTGTTGCAGCAGTGTGTCACGCCCCAGGTGTTCTTCGTCATGTAAAAACCAGTGATGGCAAGCCTTTAGTTAGCGGTAAATCTGTGACGGGTTTTACTAATACTGAAGAAGAGGCGGTAGGTTTGACTGAAATTGTACCATTTTTAGTTGAAGACATGCTTAAAGAAAACGGTGGTCATTATTCTAAAGTAGATGATTGGCAAGTACATGTTCAAGTAGATGGCTTGCTGGTTACTGGACAAAATCCAGCATCTTCTGCTGCAACTGCCTCAGCGTTACTTCAATTGTTGAAATAAAGAGTAGCTAGTGCCTGTTGTGGTGCTTAATAGTGAATAAACTTCTGACTCTGAGCAACTGGCGCAATAAGCAAAATAACCCTCACTTAATGGTGAGGGGCCTGAGTGAATAGCTTTCCTTCCTTTATTTTTCTATATACAGGAAGGATGGGTATTTAATGTAGATCAATTAAGTCATGATGACTTGGATACAGTGAAATGAAAGACAGTAAACTTTTTCAAAACTTAAGCTTAGGCCCTTATGTTTTGCAAAACCGTATTGTATTGCCACCATTAACGCGGTCGCGCAGTACCCAGCCAGGGAATATTCCAAATGAACTGATGGCAACCTATTATCAACAGCGTGCCGGGGCAGGATTTATGGTCACTGAAGGTACGCAAATCGAGCCACGTGGTCAAGGCTATGCTTGGACTCCTGGTATTCACAGCCCTGAACAGATTGCTGGATGGCGTAAAGTGACGGAAGCAGTGCATGCTAAAGGAGGCATTATTTTTGCACAACTTTGGCATGTTGGGCGTGTTTCACATACATCTTTGCAACCCGATAATGCATCACCGGTCGCGCCTTCGGCTATTAAGGCTGATAGTAATGTTAAAGTCTTTATTGAGACCGGGCCCAATGCAGGGGCCTTGGCTGATCCTTCAATGCCACGTGCTTTAAGCAATGCAGAAGTTAAAGAATTAGTGCAACTCTATGCTCAAGCTGCACGCAATGCCTTGGCTGCTGGTTTTGATGGGGTTGAAATTCATTGTGCAAATGGTTATTTGGTGAATCAATTTATCTCTGCACATAGTAACCACCGTGAAGATGAATATGGTGGATCACTAAACAATCGTTTGCGTTTTTTACGTGAAGTAGTAGAGGCAGTTGCTGAGGTGGTTGGTGCAGATCGTTTAGGAGTGCGTTTTGCCCCGCTATTTGAAAGTACAGAGGAAGATCGTGTTTACATAGGGTTGGTTGAAGATGATCCACATGTGACTTATATTGAAGCCATAAAAATACTTGAAGAAGTTGGGATTGCCTATTTATCGATTGCAGAAGCTGATTGGGATAATGCACCAGAACTTCCTCATGATTTTCGTAGAGATGTCAGAGACACTTTCAGTGGTCGGATTATATATGCAGGTCGATATACGGCAGAAAGAGGGACTCGAATTTTAGAGGCAGGACTGGCCGATTTAATTGCATTTGGACGCCCATTTATTGCGAATCCAGATTTACCCGATCGCATCGCCAATGTCTGGCCATTGAATGCAGTAGATGCAAGCAGTATGTATGGTGGGACGGAAAAAGGCTATATTGATTATCCAGCTTACGCAGATTAATATCGACTAAGTAAGTTATTTTGCCAACCTTTGTGGTTGGCAAAATAAGGACTTAGGATTGCTGTTGCCAGCATAAATTCTTCTTAAAACAAATTCTTAAAATTTTTTAGCTGTGTAATGAGCCAACCTGCCAGTGGGAAAGAAATCAGTTGCGTTACTGGCACTAATACTATGACTTCAATCAACACCATCATCGGGAAACTTTGATGCTGTGTAATTGGCTTTAATAAAGTGAGAACCAGTAATAGTGTGGGATATAAGCCTAAATAACCAACTAAAATACGAGTCATGAGGGCTTTAGAAGGAGAATTCATTGTGCGCTATACTCATGGATTGTAAATTGATCTAATAGCAACACAATAATAGGTAATCATTGGACTGCTATCATGAATTATTAATTATGTAGTTGATATTTAATTTTTATGAATCTTCACTTTTTAATAGAAATTTAGTTGCTCTCAGAGCTTGATGTAATGGTGTTTTATCTTTTTGCAACTTACTCAGTAATGCTGCACCTAACCACATTTGGTAAAGTACTTGTGCCAAAGTAGAGGCCTCGGTATCTGCTTGGATAGACTGATCCTGTTTTCCCAAATCAATTAAACCAGCAATACGTTGGATTACATCATCAACGCCAGCGGACATAATCGAGCGCATATCTTCAGATAGATCGGCAACTTCTGCGGCAAGTTTCACAATTAAACAGCTATCCGCCCAACCACACTGTGTTTCAGGATCTTCTATCCATAAATTAAAATACTCAATCAGCTTTTGATAAGGGGATTTATCACAACGCCATACATCATTTAAACGGACTTGGTAATTGTCTACATAATGCTGTACCAATTCACATCCGAAAGCTTCCTTAGATTGGAAATAATGATAAAACGAGCCTTTAGGGATTTCACAGCTCTGTAAAATTTCCTGTAATCCTACGCCAGTAAAACCTTTATGCAAAATCAGGTCTGAACTGGTGTTAAGAATGTGTAAGCGCTTCGCTTCAGACTTTTTAATAGGAGTAGGCTTCATATTAATTATTTACTCTATTGTAAAAAATAGACCAGTCGTATTGTTTTTTATTATAACTCATCTACAATGGATGTAAAGAAATTTTAATCACAGTTTTTGATTGTGAAGAAAAATACTTTTAAATAAAACATGGAGTTATATGTGTGAAAACAGTTATTAATCAACGCATCGTTTTAGCTAAACGGCCAGTGGGTGAGCCAAAACACAGCGATTTTCGTATTGAACAAGTTGAGCTCAATGAACTTAAACAAGGCGAGATATTGTTAAAAACCATTTACTTGTCACTCGATCCTTATATGCGTGGTCGCATGAGCGATGCTCCTTCATATGCAGCACCGGTTGAAATTGGCGAAGTGATGGTCGGTGGAACAGTCAGTCAAGTGGTGGCCTCTAAAAACCCAAAATTCAAAGAAGGCGAGTGGGTTCTTTCCGGAAATGGCTGGCAGGGCTACGCAATTTCTAATGGGTCTGCCTGTCAAAGCTTAGGTATGCAACCTGAACATCCATCTTGGGCATTGGGTATTTTGGGAATGCCAGGATTTACTGCTTATATGGGGTTGTTGGACATTGGTCAGCCTAAAGCCGGTGAAACATTAGTCGTTGCAGCTGCAACGGGACCTGTTGGTGCTACGGTTGGACAAATTGGCAAACTTAAAGGTTGTCGCGTGGTTGGCGTCGCAGGTGGGCCTGAAAAATGCCGTTATGCAGTAGAAGAACTCGGCTTCGATGCTTGTATCAATCATCATGATGAAAATTTTGCAGAACAATTACAACAAGCAGCTCCCAACGGTATTGATATTTATTATGAGAATGTCGGGGGTAAAGTGTTTGATGCGGTATGGCCATTGCTTAACTCTGCGGCACGTGTACCGGTGTGTGGTGTGGTTTCCCAGTATAACGCTACCGAGCAAGCACAAGGGCCAGACCGTTTACCGGGCTTTATTTCCACCCTTTTAAAAAAGCGTATTCGCATGCAAGGCTTTATTATTTTTGATGATTATGGCAGTCAGTATCCGGAATTCTATCAGCAAATGTCTGAATGGTTGAAAGACGGAAAAATCAAATATAAAGAGCATATGGTGCAAGGTTTAGATAACACGATCAATGCTTTCAATGGTATGTTGAAAGGCGAAAACTTTGGCAAAGTGGTTGTAAAAATTTAAAAAAATAGGAATTATCATGATCACACTACATCATTTAGATCAATCACGTTCTTTTCGTATTTTGTGGTTACTTGAAGAAATCAAGCAGCCCTATGAGCTGAAACGCTATTATCGTGACTCAAGCACGCATTTGGCCCCTGACTCTTTAAAAACCATTCACCCTTTAGGGAAATCTCCAGTATTGGAATGGGATGGCAAAGTTATTGCAGAGTCAGGCGCAATCGTTGAGTTATTAATTCAGAAACTTGCGCCGCATTTAGCACCAGATATGGATGAATCTACCTATGTCGATTATCTACAGTGGATTCATTTCTCAGAAAGCTCTGCCATGCTTCCATTTTTATTAAAAACGTTTAATGCGATAGAAACCAAGCAGGGCACGAAGTTGGTATTTCTAGAAAATTATACTCAAGTTGAGTTCGATAAAGTATTTAGCTATTTAAATGAATATTTAAAAGATAAAGAATTTCTAGCGGCAGACCGTTTAACCGGTGCTGACTTTATGATGGGCTTTGGACTACATGCTTTAGTTCATCATATGGGACAAGGTGAAAATTATCCCCATATCCAACGTTATGTAGCAGGTTTAAGCCAACTACCTAGCTGGCAAGCCGCATTACAAATTGAACAAAATGGTGTGAAAAGTCAAAAATAGCAAGATTGATTTTTTAAAGGCAATTTAGAAAAAGAATCATAATTGACAAGTACATCTGGTTATAAAATAAGCTGACACTTATTTAAATTAAACGCCTAATGAATTTCATCGGGCGTTCTCTATTTTAAAGATAAGGAATTACCACTATTTAA